>CAKUHP010000001.1 GCA_934658705.1 uncultured Collinsella sp.
TCGACCGCCGACACCGTCGACCAGTTTGTGTTCCCGGTGTCCATCGAGGCCAAGAACAACCTGCTGCCCGAGTTCCTCAAGAAGGAGGGCCCGGAGCGCACCATCGTCTTTATGCGTACCAAGCACCGTGCCGACAGCTGCTGCCGTCGCCTGGAGCGCAAGGGTATCAAGGCTGCCGCGATTCACGGCAACCGCAGCCAGGCCCAGCGCGAGCGCGCGCTTTCGGCCTTCCGCGACGGTACCGTCGACGTGCTGGTGGCAACCGACGTGCTCGCCCGCGGCATCGACATTAGCGACGTGCGATATGTTGTGAACTTTGACGTGCCGGCCGAGCCGACCGACTACATCCACCGCATTGGCCGTACGGGCCGTGCCGGCGAGCTGGGCTGGGCCATTACGTTTGTGACCGAGCAGGACGTGGACGAGTTCTACGAGATCGAGAAGCTCATGGACAAGACGGCTGACATCTACGAGGCCGGCGACCTGCACGTGGGTCCCAACCCGCCCGCCGTCGATCCCGAGCGCGATCCTGCGGCCTTTAAGGTGAAGAAGAAGACCAAGCGCGGCAAGTCCAAGAGCAAGAAGAAGCTTGAGCAGGCGCGTCGCGACGGCAAACGCAATGGCGACGATTACGGCGATGTTGCCGGTCGTTCCAACCGCGGTCGCGACGAGCGTCGCGGCGACGGCGAGCGCCCGAGCCGTCCCAAGCGCGGCGGCAAGACCCGCGTGCGCGAGGGCGTTCAGGCTCGCGTGGATGAGGCCGTGGAGAGCGTGGCCCGCGAGTTTGCTGCCGAGGAGCGTGCCGGTGCTGCTGAGCAGGCTCCGCGCGGCAACCGTGCCGAGCGTCGTGCCAAGCAGTTCCAGGGTGAGGCGCACCGCCGCCGTCGCGAGGACGAGGACCGTGGCGGCCGTCGCCGTGTTGAGCGCGAGGACGAGGGCCGTGGTCCGCGCGGTGGCAAGCGCGGCTCGGGTGACCGTCGTCGTTCCGGTCGCGATGACGAGCGCGGCGGACGTGACGAGCGTCGCGGAAGCGAGTCCCGTGGCGAGCGCGGCGGCCGTGGTAGCGAGTCCCGTGGCGGCAAGCGCTTTGATGAGCGCGGGGGTCGCGAGGGCGGCCGCGGTGGTGAACGTCGCGAGGGCACGCGTGGCAACGGCAGCCACGGTGGCGCTGGTCGCTCGAACGAGTCGCGCGATCGTCGCGACCCGCGTGCCAGCCGCGATCGTCGCGATGACTGGCGCAACTACGACGACACCCGCGAGGAGCGTCGCGGCGGCTACCGCGGACGTGGTGGCAACCAGGCTGGCTCCCGCGGCGGTCGCTCTGGCGGCCGCGATAACCGCGGCAGCTATGGCAACAACCGCAGCGGTAAGCGCGGCGGCAGCTCCCGTCGTCCCGGCGACGGCGGCGGCAAGCGCAAGTAACATACGCGACGCACGCTAGAGCGATGCGAGCCAAGGGCCCCGAGCAACCAGTGCTCGGGGCCCTTTTGGGTGCATTGGGGTCAGGTTAATCTGCATCAAGTTGGTGCAAACAAACCTGACCCCCTTGCACCAATCTAGTGCAGGAGTGTCGATCCGCCCCCACGGCAGGCCAACGTCATCCCTCCTCTAAGTTGCGGTGGAATACGGACTGCTTTTGCCTTTCAAACGGCTTTTCAGTCCCTATTTCACCGCAACTCACAATTGGTGCAAGGAGTGTCCCCGGGTGTCGGCAGAAAAGGAACGTCCCTAAGTGCCGCCTGGATACCGTTTATCGGAGAAAAAATACCGTTCGCCGTTCATAATGGTTGTTCTGGCTTTGGGCTTGTCTACAATAGCTCCCGTAAAAAGAAATGCGGAAGGTTACCGAGTCCCTCGGACGTGGGCCTAACCAAAGTCTTTGAACGGATGCGTCTCTATGGATGCATTCGCTTGATTTTGGTTGGGCTATATTTATGAAGGGACATGCCACCATGGGTTTCTTTTCTCGCCTGATGGGCGGTTCGGATGCGCAGAAGACTGCAACTTCCGAGTTCGAAATCCTCGCCCCCGTTTCCGGCGAGCTTGTTCACCTAGAAAAAACCAATGATCCCGCTTTTAGCAGCCGTGCCGTGGGCGATGGCGTTGCCGTGGTTCCCCAAGAGGGAACGGTGTGCGCTCCTGTTTCCGGCACCGTCGCGGCGCTGTTTCCGACTGAGCACGCGCTGGGCATCATGTCCGACGACAGCTCCGCTCAGGTGATGCTGCATATCGGAATCGACACTGTTAAACTTGAGGGCAAGGGCTTCCATGCGCTTGTTGCTCAGGGTGACCATGTCGACGCGGGCCAGCCCCTCGTCGAGGTCGATTTTGACGCGGTCCGCGCCGCCGGCTTCGATCCCACGGTCTTCGTTATCGTGTGCGAGCGTTCGGAGAAGTCGACTCTTCGTGAGCATGCTTCCGGCCCTGTTGCTGTTAAAGAGCCTGTCGTCTGGCTTTCCGAGTAAATTCTTGTGGTGGGTACCGTGGTTATCAAGCGAGTTTTCAACAATAACGTCGCAATGGTCACTTCGGACGATGGCTCCGAGCTCATTGTCATCGGTCGAGGCCTCTGCTTTGGCCGTCATGCCGGCGACGCTATCGATGAAGCATCGGTCGAAAAGACCTATGCGCTGCAGGAGGGCACTTCTCAGGATTCGCGTACGATTGACCGCTTGGCACATCTTTTGGAGTCCATCCCCACCGTCAACCTCGTGATTGCCGAGGACATTGTTCAGATGCTCCGTCGAGAGCTCAATGTTGATATCAACGACAAGATTCTCATTGCTCTCGCAGACCATATCGGCCTTGCTTTGGAGCGCGAGCGCAAGGGCGTCTCCTGTGAGAATCCGTTGCTGCTCGAGATCCAGCAGTTCTATCGCAAGGAGTATGCGCTTGCGGGCCGTGCGCTGCAGATTGTCAAGGAGTATATGGGCATCCAGATGAGCGAAGAAGAGCAGGGTTTTATTACGCTGCATATCGTCAACGCCACCATGCCGCAACGCTCCGACCGTCTCATCATCTCGGTCCAGCTTGTTCGCGACGTACTCGCGATTGTTTCCGAGCGCTATGCCACGACCCTCGACGACACCTCGTTGCCCTATGAGCGTTTCGTTCGTCACCTGCAGTTTTTCGCGCAGCGAGCGCTCGATCCTGCGGCCGGGCAAATCAATGGTGACGCGCTGTTCCGAATCGATGAAACGGCGTATCCGTGCGCATTCTCGTGCGCGGACGCTATAGCCGCTCACTTGTCGTCTACCTATAACGTTGTCGTTACCGATGCCGAGAAGAGTTATCTCGCATATCACATTGTTAACCTGCTTGGAGAACCTGGTCTCTAGGCATAACGTGCCCACACATCGATTGATATAAGGCAAGGCTCACGGTCTTGTCCAGGGCACATCTGTCTTAATTTGCGGAAAAGGAAGGGGAGTACCGCTATGACCGCAAAAAAGAAGTTCAATTTCAAAGCGCCTTTGGAGGTGTTCGCGAAGTCGATCGTCCAGCCGATGATGTATCTCTCGGTTGCCGGCATTCTGCTCATCGTGGGCATCATTCTGACCAACAAGACCATCTGCGCCATGATTCCCGTTCTGGGCTCCGGTCCGTTCCAGCTCGTGGGCGCCGTTGTCTATCAGTCGCTGATGTTTATCATCAACAACCTCTCGATTCTGTTCTGCGTGGGCATCGCCGGCGCCATGGCAAAGAAGAACAAGGGCCATGCTTCGCTGATCGCCCTGATGTCGTTCTTCCTGTTCCTGCAGGCTAACAACATCGTGCTCAACGCCACCGGCTCTCTTGCCGAAGCGAGCGGCATGCTCGGCCTTACCGGAACCGGCCAGAGCACCGTTATGGGCATTCAGGTGCTCGATACCGGCGTGTTTGGCGGCATCATTCTTGGTTGCATCACCGGTGCCGTGTTCAACAAGTACTCGAACAAGCAGTTCCCCATTGCCCTTTCGATGTTCTCGGGCGTTCGCTTCCCGTTCCTGATCATGATCATCATTTCCTGGATCATGGGTGCTGGCTTCTGCATCGTTTGGCCTCCGGTTCAGGGTGCCATCTCCTCCGTTGCCGGCATCATTAAGGAGTCGGGCAACATCGGTCTGTTTATCTACGGCATGCTCAACAAGCTGCTCGTTCCCACCGGTCTGCACCACCTCATCTACACCCCGTTCCAGTTCTCCGATGTGGGTGGCACCCTGACGCTGGGCGATCAGGTTATCGCCGGCGCCTATCCCATCCGTGTTGCCGAGATGGCAATGACGGGCCAGCCCTTCTCCGATAGCACCTACTTCAACAGCTATACCTTCAACAATCTGTGGCCCTACATCGGCATCGGCCTCGCCTTTATCTTCACTGCCTACAAGCAGAACAAGGATAAGACCAAGGCCGTTATCATCCCGCTGATCATCACCGCCGTGCTCTCCTGCGTGACCGAGCCCATGGACTTCCTCTTTGTCTTTGCCGCTCCTGTGCTCTTTGTCGTTCACTCGATTCTTTCCGGTATCTTCCTGGTCCTGCTCAAGGTCCTCTCCGTGCCCGCTTCGACTGCAGGCGGCATCATCAACATCGTGGTTTCCAACCTGGTTCTCGGTGTCGATAAGACCAACTGGCCGGTTATGCTGGTGCTTGGAGTCGTCAACGCCGCTCTGTACTTCTTCCTCTTCACCTTCCTCATTAAGAAGCTCAACCTCCACACGCCTGGTCGCGAGGAGGAGTCCGAGCTCGCCGAGTCCGTTGCCGAGGGCGAGGCCGCCGCGTCTGTCGCGGTGAAGCAGGGCGCTGTTGCCGCGGCTCCCGCAGAGGGCGTCGATGCAGGTATTGCCGACCTGGTCGCAGGTCTTGGCGGCAAGGACAACATCGAGGAGCTCGAGAACTGCTTTACGCGTCTCCGCGTGAACGTTAAGAACCCGGACCTCATCGATGAGAACCTCATCAACCACGTGCCCAACAGCGGCATCAACCGCAACGGCAACAATATCCAGATCATCTTTGGCATGAAGGTCGCCGAGATGCGCGACAAGGTCGAGAACGCAATTGAGAAGGAGCAGTAAACAATGATCATTACTCTGTGTGGTGGCGGATCCACCTTTACCCCCGGCATCGTCAAGTCCATTGCCCTGCGCAAGGACGAGCTCGACGTTGACGAGATTCGCCTGTACGACATCAACGAGGAGCGCCAGCGCAAGATCGGCGTGCTCGTGGACTGGATTTTGCACGAGGACCTCGGCCTGGACATCAAGCTTACGGTGACCACCGACAAGGAGACGGCTTTTACCGACGCGAGCTTCGTGTTTGCCCAGATGCGCGTGGGCGGCTACGCCATGCGCGAGCAGGACGAGAAGATTCCGCTGCGTCACGGCTGCGTGGGCCAGGAGACCTGCGGCTGCGGCGGCCTTGCCTACGGCATGCGCACCATCTTCCCTATGGTCGAGCTCATCGATGACGTTGAGAAGTACGCCAAGAAGGACTACTGGATTCTCAACTACTCCAACCCTGCCGCCATCGTCTCCGAGGGCTGCCGCGTTCTGCGCCCCAACGCTCGTATCATCAACATCTGCGACATGCCGATCGCGATTATCGACGTGGTCTGCGCTGCGCTCGATATCGACAAGAAGGATGTCGAGTACGATTACTTTGGCCTCAACCACTTTGGTTGGTTCACCTCGATTCGTCACAAGGGCGAGGAGGTGCTCCCGCAGCTGCGTGAGTACATCAAGGAGCATGAGATTCTGCTGCCCGATTCGTACCTTAAGGGCATGAGCTCGCTGATGTCCAAGAAGCCCGAGGAGGCCACCGACGAGCATCCCGAGCAGAACCGCCACACCAAGGGCAGCTGGTACTACGTCTGGAAGGGCGAGTACGAGATCATGGAGTGCTTCCCGGAGTACCTGCCCAACACGTATCTGAACTACTACCTGCAGCAGAAGGAGTTCGTCGAGCATTCCAACCCCGAGCGCACCCGTGCGAATGAGGTTGAGGAGACGCGTGAGAAGAACCTCTTTGATGGCATCGATCACTACGAGAAGACGGGCGAGATCGACGAGAGCACGTTCTATGCGGGCAGCCACGGCGACTGGATTGCCGACCTGGCTATCGCTCTGAAGAACGACACCAAGCAGCGCTTCCTGGTCATTTGCGAGAACAAGGGCGCTATCCCCAACATGCCCTACGACGCCATGGTCGAGCTGCCTGCCTACATTGGCAAGAACGGCCCCGAGGTCATCAGCCGCGACAACATTCCGCTGTTCCAGCAGGGCCTCATGATGCAGCAGCTGAACTCCGAGAAGCTCGTGGTCGAGGCCACGATCGAGGGTTCGTACGAGAAGGCGCTCAAGGCCTTTACGCTCAACAAGACCGTGCCTTCGATGAACGTCGCCAAGGAAGTTCTCGACGACATGATCGAGGCCAACAAGGGTTACTGGCCCGAGCTTAAGTAAGAGCAACGGCGCCACTGGCCACATAACTTGAACAATGCCCCGTCCACGTGATTGCGTGGGCGGGGCATTGCCGTTTGGTGCAAGGGGGCGGCCTCTTTTAGCCATTGTTGGTAATGCGTTTTATCAAATATGACGTTAATCTGCGGTAAAGGTTTTTACCACCGTTGATGGCTGCATTTCATACCGCCTGCCGAACTGTGTTGAGACCAAACACATTTTTAGGTCAGTGTGGTGCGTGTAGCAATTTCGCCCGGCCTCGCCTCCGGGCTGCCACATGAGAGGGGATCTTATGGCACGACTGCATGTAATGGAGCGCAGCCACGCTCAGGCCGTCATGGACGACCTGCACGATGCGCTTGGACGTCGCCTGGCGGTGAGTTCGCTCGCCCCGTGTCCCGTTGAGTTTACGGCGGCGCTCGTCAACCTGTGCTCGACGCAGAGCTGCGGCAAGTGTACACCCTGCCGCGTGGGCTTGAGCGCGCTGAGCGATCTGCTCGCCGATGTGCTCGAGGGCCGCGCCGACGAGTCCACGCTCAATCTGATCGAGCGCACCGCCCGCACCATCTACCTTTCGAGCGACTGCGCCATCGGCTACGAGGCCGGCGCCATGGCGCTCACGGCCATCCGCGGCTTCCGTGACGACTTTGAGCATCACATCCGCGAACACTCCTGCGGCTTTGACCGCGAGGCCCGCGTCCCGTGTGTCTCGGGCTGCCCGGCGCATGTCGACATTCCCGGCTACATTTCGCTGGTCGAGGCCGGCCGCTATGCCGACGCCGTCAAGGTCATCCGCAAGAACAACCCGCTGCCGCTCGTCTGCGGCCTGGTGTGCGAGCATCCGTGCGAGATGCACTGCCGCCGCGGCATGGTCGATGACCCCATGAACATCCTCGCCCTTAAGCGTTTTGCCGTCGAGCACAGCGACCTCAACGACTACAAGCCCAGCGTGGCCGACAGTACCGGCAAGCGCATTGCCGTGATTGGCGGCGGCCCGGCCGGCCTTTCCTGCGCCTATTACCTGACCGTGATGGGCCACAAAGTGACCATTTTTGAGCAGCGCCATCACCTGGGCGGCATGCTGCGCTACGGCATCCCCAGCTACCGTCTGCCGCGCGAGCGCCTGCAGGCCGAGATCGACTGGATCTTGAGCGCCGGCATCGACGTGGAGCTCGAACACTCCGTCAACGGCGAGGAGCTTGCCCGCCTGCGCGACGAATTCGACGCCGTCTATCTGGCCATTGGCGCCCACAGCGATAAGAAGCTCGGCCTTCCGGGCGAAGAGGCGCCCGGCGTGGAGTCGGCCGTCAAGATGCTGCGCGCCATCGGCGACGACGAACTGCCCGACCTGAGCGGCCAGCGCGTGTGCGTCATCGGCGGCGGCAACGTTGCCATGGACGTGGCACGCTCCGCCGTGCGCTGCGGCGCCGAAAAGGTAAGCATCGTCTACCGCCGTCGCATCTGCGATATGACGGCCCAGGATGCCGAGATCGCCGGTGCCCAGGCCGAGGGCTGCGAGGTGCTGGAGCTGACGGCACCGCTCGCTATCGAGACGGGCGAGGACGGTCGCGTGAGCGGCCTGCGCGTGCAGCCGCAGATTATCGGTGAGCCCCGTCGTGGGCGTCCGGCCCCGCGTGCCGCCGCCACGCCCGAGCGTGTCATTCCCTGCGAGCGCGTGTTTGTGGCCATCGGCCAGGACATCGATTCCAAGCCGTTTGAGGACATGGGCATTGCTTGCAAGTGGGGCTGTGTGGTCACCGATTCGGACGGCGCCGTGCCTAACTTCGACGGCCTCTTTAGCGGCGGCGACTGCCAGACCGGTCCCGCCACCGTCATCCGCGCCATCAACGCCGGCCGCGTGGCTTCGGCAAATATCGACCGCTACCTGGGCTTCGACCACAAGATCAAGCTCGATGTTGAGCTGCCGACCGTGCAGTTTAAGGGCAAGCACGAGTGCGGCCGCTGCGAGCTGGGCGAGCGCGAGGCCGGCGAGCGCATTCACGATTGGAATCTGGTCGAGCAGGGCCTTACCGAGGAGGAGGCACGCCAGGAGGCGAGCCGCTGCCTGCGTTGCGACCACTTTGGCTTTGGCGCGTTCCGCGGAGGGAGGAACCTGGAATGGTAGAGCTCAAGAACCCCACTGTCAGCGACAACACCGAAAGCGGAGCACTCAACATGGTCAAGCTCACGATCGATAATTGCGAGGTCGTGGTACCCGAGCACACCACGATCCTGGACGCTGCCAAGTCTGCCGGCATCCAGATTCCCACCCTGTGCTACCTGCGCGATCTGAACGAGATCGGCGGCTGCCGCGTGTGCGTGGTCGAGGTTGAGGGCTGCGACCAGCTGGTTGCCGCCTGCAACAACTACGTGCTTGACGGCATGGTGGTTCACACCAACAGCCCCAAGGCCCGCGAGGCGCGCCGTACCAACGTGCAGCTGCTGCTGTCGCAGCACGATTCGCGCTGCACGAGCTGTGTGCGCAGCGGTAACTGCAACCTGCAGACCATCGCCAACGACCTGGGCATCTTCTATCTGCCGTACGAGCAGCACCTGGCGCGCGAGGGCTGGGACTTCGATTTCCCCATCATCCGCGACAACGACAAGTGCATCAAGTGCATGCGCTGCATCAAGGTGTGCGAGAGCGTGCAGGGGCTCGGCATTTGGGACCTGACCAACCGCGCCACGCATACCGCCGTGGGCACCCGTGGGCGCGCGCCGATCGGCAAGACCGATTGCGTCGCGTGCGGCCAGTGCATCACGCATTGCCCGACGGGCGCGCTGCGCGAGCGTGACGACACCGAGACCGTATTCGACGCTATCGCCGATCCCGACAAGATCGTGCTGGTGCAGATCGCGCCGGCCGTGCGTAGCGCTTGGGGCGAAGAACTCGGTATTCCGCGCGAGGAAGCCACCGTCGAGCGCCTGGCTTGCGCGCTGCGCCGCGTGGGCTTTGAGTACGTGTTCGACACCGATTTCTCGGCCGACCTCACCATTATGGAGGAGGGTTCCGAGCTGCTCGAGCGCCTGGGCGAGGCCGCCAAGGGCGAGGGCGACAGCCGTGGCTGGCCCATGTTCACGAGCTGCTGCCCGGGCTGGGTGCGCTTTGTGAAGGCGCGCTACCCGGAGTTTGTCGACAGCCTGTCCACGTCCAAGTCGCCGCAGCAGATGTTCGGCGCCATCGCCAAGACCTACTACGCCAAGGTGCTTGGCGTGGAACCCGAGCGTCTGTTTGTGGTGTCCGTGATGCCGTGCACGGCCAAGAAGGCCGAGCGCGCGCTGCCGAGCATGGTGGGCGAGGACGGTACGCCCGACGTTGACGTTGCGCTGACGGTGCGTGAGATGGTGCGTATGATCCGCGCGAACCACGTGAGCGTGGACACGCTCGTCGAGGAGCCGCTCGATACGCCGCTGGGCTTTGGCACGGGCGCGGGCGTGATCTTTGGCGCCACGGGCGGCGTGATGGAGGCCGCGGTGCGCTCGGCCTATTACCTGGTGACGGGCAAGAATCCCGATGCCGACTTCTTTACCGATGTGCGCGGGCTCGACGGCTGGAAGGAAGCCGTGGCCGATATCGACGGTACCAAGGTGCGCGTCGCCGTGGCGCACGGGCTGGGCAACGCCGCCCGCCTGCTCGACGCGATTCGCGATGGCCACGTGAGCTATGACTTCGTCGAGGTCATGGCGTGCCCGGGTGGCTGCGTCGGTGGCGGCGGTCAGCCCATCCACGATGGCTGCGGGCTGGCGGCCGAGCGCGGCCAGGTGCTGTGGGGCCTGGATGCGAAGGCGGACATTCGCTTCTCGCACGAGAACCCCGATGTCCAGGCGTGCTACCGCGAGTTCTTGGGTGAGCCGCTCTCGCCGCTGGCCGAGGAGCTGCTGCACACCGACCACCATGCGTGGACGATGCCCAACGAAGGGACGTGCTAGCGATGCGCGCATTTGATTTTGAGATGTCGCGCCGGGGGTTTGCTTCGGCGCTCGCCGCGGGCGCGCTGTCGCTTGCGCTGGTTGGATGTGGCGGCGGGGCCGCGGGGGCTGGGTCCGCCGCGGGCTCGGCTGCCGCGGATGGCGCCAGTGCCGCCGCCAAGCCGGTCGAGGTGCACGTTGCCTCGCTCAAGGGGCCGACCTCGATCGGTCTGGTGCAGTTTATGGACCAGGCGGCCGATGGCGAGACGGACAATGAGTTCGACTTTGCGATCAACACTGCTGCCGACGAGATCGTGCCCAAGGTGATTCAGGGTGACGTCGACATTGCCCTGGTGCCCGCCAACGTGGCGAGCGTGCTCTACAACAAGACCGAGGGCGCGGTGCAGGTCATCGACATCAACACACTGGGTGTGCTGAACGTGGTGACGGGCGATGCGGGCGTGACCTCGTTTGGCGACCTGGCGGGCCGCACCGTCTACATGACGGGCAAGGGCACCACGCCTGAGTATGTGATGAACTACCTGCTGGAGCGCGCGGGTCTGACCGGCCAGGTGACGCTCGAGTTTAAGAGCGAGCCCACCGAGGTGCTGTCGGCGCTGCTGGCCGATCCGTCTGCCGTGGGCGTGCTGCCCGAGCCGTTTAAGACGGCGGCCATCGCTAAGAGCGAGGGCAAGCTGTCGGCGCCGGTGAGCTTGACCGACGTGTGGGACGAGCTGGCGGGCGACACAGGTTCGCGCTTGTTGACGGGCGTGACCGTGGTGCGCCGTGCGTTTGCCGAGGAGCATCCCGAGGCCGTGGCGGAGTTCTTGAGCTGCCATGAGGCGAGCGTTAAGGCCGTCAACGCAGTGCCGGCGGACTGGGCGCAGGCCGTGGTCGATGCCGGCATCGTGGACAACGCCAAGATCGCCGAGAAGGCGATTCCCGGGTGCATGCTCGTGTGCCAGACGGGCAAGGATATGAAGGCGGCACTTAGCGGGTATCTGCAGGTGCTGTCCGATGCGGACGCGAGCGCCGTGGGTGGTAAACTTCCGGCTGACGATTTCTACTACATGGAGTAGCCCGTGCGTGCGTTTGCTCGACAAATGACAGAGCGCGTGAAGGCGGTGGCGGCAGCAGGTGCCGTCGCCGCCTTTTGGCTTGCCGCGTGGATGCTGGTGGCGGCGCTGGTGGCGCAGCCGCTGATCTTGCCGGGGCCGGGTGCTGTTGTGATGGCGCTGCTGAGGCTGGTGTGCGATGCCGGTACGTGGGCGATCTTGGCGGGCTCGGGCGCGCGGATTCTGGGCGGGCTGGCGCTTGCCGCGGTATGCGGCGGCGTACTTGCCGGGGCCTCGTCGCGGTCGCGGGCGTTTGCGCGCCTGGTGGCTCCGGCGCTGTCGTTTGTGAAGGCGACACCGGTCGCCTGCGTGGTGGTCCTGCTGCTCATTTGGCTGGGGTCGGCGCGCGTGAGCATCGCCGCCGTCTTTTTGATGGCGCTGCCGGGTGTGTATTTTTCGCTGGCCGAGGGGCTGGCGCAGGTTGATCAGTCGCTGGAGCAGATGCTTCGGCTGCATGGCGTGCGGGGTTGGCGCCTGTTTTGTGCCCATACCTGGCGCGAGGTCCTGCCATTTGTGCTTTCGTGTGCGAAGGCGGTCATCGGCATGAGTTGGAAGGCCGGCGTGGCGGCGGAGCTCATCGGCATGGCGGTGGGCACCGTGGGCGAGCGCATCTATCAGGCAAAGCTATTGATTGAGACGGCTGATCTGCTGGCATGGACCGTGCTGGTCGTTGCCGCCTCGTGGGCATGCGAGCGCGTGCTGGTGTGGCTGCTGCGGGCTTCGGGGCCTGCGGCGTGGCGCTCTGCCGTGCGGGCGCATGGACGCGGGGGCCGTGGACTGCGCGGACATACAGGCGCTGCTGGCGGCAGCGACGCGGCGGAGCTTGCGCTTGCCGTGGGCGATCGTGCGCCCTGGGCGCCGGCGCTCGACGGTCTGGTGCTCAACGTTCCCGCCGGCGGACGCGCCTGCGTGATGGGCGCCTCGGGTGCGGGCAAGTCGACGCTGCTTGCGCTTGCGGCAGGGGAGTGCGCGCCGTGCTCGATGGTGTTTCAGGATGCGCGCTTGGTCGAGTCCGCCTCGGCGCTGGATAACGTGCTGGTGTGCGCCGATGCGCGCGTGGATGCTTCGAGTGCTGCAGCCTTGCTGCGCTTGCTGGTGCCAGGGATCGATGTGCAGGCTTGCGTGGCCGAGCTTTCGGGCGGGCAGCGCCGGCGCGTTGAGATCGCCCGTGCTCTGCTGTGTCCCGGCGGCGCGGTGATTCTGGACGAGCCCTTTACCGGGCTGGATGTCGCCGCGCGCGATGCGACGGCCAAGGTCGTGCTCGACCTGCTCGATAGCCGCACGCTCTTGCTCGCCACGCACGACGCCACCGATGCTCAGGCCCTCAACATCACCACCAGTAGATTTTTGGGACATGCCTAGAAATCTACCTTTTCCATTCGCAGGCAACCCCAACCTCATAACACCTCAAAGGTAGATTTTTGGGACATGCCCGAAAATCTACCTTTTTGCTTTGCGAGCGTCCCGGTCCTCCGTTTGAAAGTCCAAAAGTAGATTTCTAGGCATGTCCCAAAAATCTACTGGATGTGCTATTCTATCTGCGGGGTAATACTTAGGAATACCAAGTAATACCAACGCTGCAAAAACAAACTCCGGATGCGGGCCAATCGGGTTGCCTTCACAGCCCGTCGCCCAGCCGCGTGGCCCGCATCTATCCGCACCACCGTCGTTTCAAAAAGGAAGCGCCATGGCAGAACACATGACCCCTGTAGTCGCGAAGGTCTTGCCCGAGGAGAAGGCGGCCTTCGCGGCGGCAACCCAGCTCGTGGGTACCACGCCGTCCAATGCCATCCGCATGTTTATCGCCGCGTTCAATCGCTGCGGCACCTTCCCGTTCGACATCTCGCCCAACGGGGCTTTTGGCAAAGACTGTCCCCAACAACTAGTCGTTAAAGAACGTCCCCAATGACTATTAAAGAACGTCCCCAATGACTAGTCGTTGGGGACGTTCTTAAATGACTACCTGTCGGGAGGAGGTTGGCATGATCAATGCGATGGTGTGGGCACTTGCCTGTTTCGGCGTCGTCGCTGCCGATATTGCCCTGAGCGTGGTCCTGTTTTCCGCCCTTGGCGTCGCATCGGTGTTCATGGGCCTTTCGATCGATGACCTCGACATTCAATTGCTTCAGGCCGTCGCGCAGACGGCGTCGTTTTTGATGGCGCTGCTGTGGTGGCGTTATCTGTGGCCGCGTTCGTTTATGGCACGCTGGCAGGGCGAGCGCCCGCTCGGCGGGGGAGCGCATGGGGCGTGGAAACTCATCGCCTGCGTTATCGTGATCGGCTTGGCCCTGCAGGTGGTCGTTGGCTACGTGACTGACGCCGTGCTGTCGCTGTTGCCCGAGGCCGCCGCTGACTATAGCGAGCTTGTCGAGGAAACAGGCATGGGAGATACCAGTTATCTAGCCGTCCTCACCACGGTGCTCGGCGCTCCGTTTTGCGAGGAGCTGCTGGTGCGTGGCGTCATTTTTGAGTTTTCGCTCCGAGCGTTTAATCCACAGTGCCGCCCACTTTGGAAGCGCCGGCGTCGTGTGAGCGCGCAGGGCGGCGCCATGGTGCCCTGGGCGGCCCCAAGCACGTGGGGTATCGCCGCGGCGATTGTGCTGCAGGCGGCAATCTTCGGTTTTATGCACATGAATTGGGTGCAGGGTTGCTACGCGGGTGCCGCCGGCCTCATCTTTGGTTGGGTGCTCGTGACGACCGGAAAACTCCGCTACACGATCCTGCTGCACTTTGCCTTTAACGCCGGGTCGTATCTCATGGCGTTGCTCTGGTTTGTGAACACGCCCCTCGACGTGGTCATCACGGTTGCTATCGCCGGCGTCATCCTCGTGGAGGCCATGCGCTCGCTGCGCCACGCGTGTGGGACGGACGCAGCGGTCGCACCGCTGCCCTAGTTGCGGCGTCCGCCTCCGTTGGCGCCCTGACGACCCTGGGCTGCGCGGTTGCGCCCTGCGGTGTTTTGCGCATGTGACATGCCGCCGTGCCCCTTGTTGCCCTTGGAGCCCTTGGCTCCAGCACCGCCGGCGCCACCATGGCTCTTGCCGCCCTTCTTGCCGGTGCCGTGTCCGCCGCTGGCAGACGTCTCGCCCGGGCGCGGCGGCACGGGGCGAATCAGACAATGCTTGGTGTAGCCGATCAGGTCGCGACGTCCGGCCTTCTCCAGCGCCTCGCGCACGAGCTTGTAGTTCTCGGGCTTGCGGTACTGAATCAGCGCGCGCTGCATGGCCTTTTCGTGTGGGTCGCGTGCCACGTAGATCGGCTGCATGGTGCGTGGGTCCACGCCGGTGTAGTACATGCAGGTCGACATGGTGGACGGGGTGGGGTAGAAGTCCTGCACCTGCTCGGGCATGTAGCCCATGTCGCGCACGGCCTCGGCAAGGTCCACGGCTTCCTTCATCGTCGAGCCGGGGTGGCTCGAGATCAGATACGGCACCACGTACTGCTTGAGGCCGTACTCGCGGTTCAAGCGCTCAAATTTGCGGCAGAATGCGTCGTAGACGGCGCGGCTCGGCTTGCCCATTACGGACAGCACCGCGTCGCTCACGTGCTCGGGCGCCACGCGAAGCTGACCCGAGACATGGTGCTCCAGCAGCTCGCGCAAAAACTCGTCCGAGGTATCGGCCATGGTGTAGTCAAAGCGGATACCGCTGCGCACAAAGACCTTCTTAACGCCCGGCAGCTGACGCAGGTCGCGCAGCAGCTGCGTGTAGCCGCTCTCGTCGACCACCATGTTCTTGCACACGCTCGGCCATAGGCAGCGCTTGTTCTTGCACACGCCGTGCTTGAGCTGCTTGTCGCAGGCCGGGCGACTAAAGTTGGCGGTCGGACCTCCCACGTCGTTGATGTAGCCCTTAAACTCCGGGTCGCGTGTGAGCAGCTCGGCCTCGCGCATGATCGAGTCGTGGCTGCGCATCTGCAGCACGCGGCCCTGGTGGAAGGTGAGCGCGCAAAACGAGCACTCGCCAAAGCACCCGCGGTTGGAGCTGATGGAAAACTTGATCTCGGAAAAGGCTGGCACGCCGCCCGCGGCGTCGTAGTCGGGGTGCCAGTCGCGCGCGTAGGGGAGTTCGGCGACCTCGTCCATCTCGTCGGTGGTGAGCGTTGCCGATGGCGGGTTCTGCACTACGTAGACGTTGTTGGGATAGGGCTCCACCAGGCGATGGCCGGTGATGGGGTCCATGTTCTGCTGCTGTACGTTAAAGCTGCGTGCGTAGTTGAGCTTGTCGGACGAAAGGTCGTCCCAGCTGGGCAGCAGGTCGTAGTCGTAGACCTCGTCGAGCGAGCCCGTGCGGTAGACGGTGCCGTTGATGTAGGTGATCTGGTCGACGGGCAGCCCGGCGTCGAGCGCGTCGGCGATCTCGACGATCGCATGCTCGCCCATGCCGTAGATGAGGATGTCGGCGCCCGAATCGAGCAATACCGAGCGCTTGAGCTTGTCCTGCCAGTAGTCGTAGTGGGCCAGGCGGCGCAGGCTCGCCTCGATGCCGCCGATGATGATGGGGGCGTCTTTGAACGTCTGGCGGATGAGGTTGCCATAGACCGTGACGGCTCGATTAGGACGGCGCCCCTCCTCACCGCCGGGGGTATAGGCGTCGGTGTGACGACGGTGCTTGGTCACCGAATAATGGTTGACCATGGAGTCCATGTTGCCGGCGCTGACCAGAAAGCCCAGGCGCGGCTCGCCGAGCACGGTAATGCTGGCGGGGTCGGTCCAGTCGGGCTGGCAGATGATGCCCACCTTGTAGCCGTGCGCATCGAGCACACGGCTGATGATAGCCATGCCAAAGCTGGGATGATCCACGTAGGCGTCGCCGCAGATATAGACGAAGTCGCACTGGTCCCAGCCGCGCGCGTCCATGTCGGCGCGGCTGACGGGGAGGAACTTGTCGCGGCCCGGGCGCCAGGGGCGGGCGGGTGCGGCTTGAGTGTGCGTGGCGTGAGCAGCGCGTGCGGCCGTGGCCTGCGTCTTGCCGTGCTTTTGCTGCTGGCCTTGCTTGCCCTGCTGGCTGCGCTGATTGTTCTGAGCGTGCTGAGGCTTTTTTGCCACGATCCCTCCCGATGTCTGTATGCTGCACGTAATTGTAACCAGTCTTTTTGGGACGGAGCTAAAAAGACTGGTGGAGTACATGAGGCGTCGGGTGACGACGCCGTACCCGTCGTTTGTTTCCAGACTGTGTATCCCTGCGCTGAAAGGGCCGTCTCGCGGACATACCGTGTTGTCAATGGGTTACAGTATGAACGGCGGTTATGTTTCCGCCAACGCACGAGAGGGTCGTCAACAAGGAGGACGCACGACGATGCAGCGTGCCAAACAGATATCGGAGTCCATCGAGCTGGGCATCATCTTGGCGCTCGCCGGTGGCTTTATGGATGTGTATTCGTACGTGGGCCGCGATCATGTTTTTGCCAACGCGCAGACGGGCAACATCCTGCTTGTGGGCGTGAGCATCTCGGAGGGTAACTGGGCGCTCGCGGGTCGCTACTTCTTCCCCGTGGTGTCGTTTGCCGTGGGCATTATGCTTGCCGACCTGGTGCACGAGCGGTTTGGCAGCGTGATTCACTGGCGCCAGGTGACGGTGTTCTTTGAAGCCGTTATCTTGCTGGGCGTGAGCTTTATCCCCGGTGGCGGTTACAACCTGCTCGCCAACTGTCTCACCTCGTTTGCCTGCGGCATGCAGGTCGAGAGCTTCCGCAAGATTCACGGCCACGGCATCGCTACGACCATGTGCATCGGCAACCTGCGCAACGCACTGCAAAACGTGGACGACTACATTATTACCCACAAGCGCGGCTTTTTGGAAAACGGCCTGCTGTACTTTGGCGTGATCTTTACCTTTGTGTTTGGCGCCGTGCTGGGCAACTGGTGTATTGAGCGGATGGGCCTGCACGCCATCGCCGTGGCGAGCGTGCTGCTGTTTGTCGCGTTTGCCATCATGTTTATCGACCGCGAGCGCGACTTGCGCTTCCGCTGGAAAGTTGCGGCCGAGGCCTGGAAGGAAGGCTGTCGAAAGTAACGTAATGCGACAAAGGTCCTGCTCCTTTGCCGCATTATTTTTCATCTTGTGTTGAAACGCTTTAACAATTTTGATGTTCTCGCGAAAATTTCGTTTCAAAAGCGTTAGGATGGGACTCATAGCGCGGGGCGTAATGGGTGCTCCGCACACGATGGGAGGCTATCAATGGCTAATCGTTTCGTTCTCAACACCATTTCTTACCATGGTTCTGGCGCCATCAAGGAGATTCCCGGCGAGCTCCAGCGTCGCGGCTACAAGAAGATTTTCGTCTGCTCCGACCCCGATCTGGTCAAGTTTGGCGTTACCGCCAAGGTGACCGACGAGCTCGACGCCGCCGGCATCGCTTGGAGCCTCTACTCCGAGATTAAGCCCAACCCCACCATCCAGAACGTCAAGGACGGCGTTGAGGCCTTTAAGGCTGCCGAGGCTGACGCTATCGTGACCATCGGTGGCGGCTCCTCCATGGACACCGCTAAGGCCATCGGCATCATCATCAACAACCCCGAGTTCGCCGATGTTCGTAGCCTCGAGGGCGTCGCTCCGACCAAGAACCACGCCGTGTTCACCATCGCCGTGCCGACGACCGCCGGTACCGCCGCTGAGGTGACCATCAACTACGTCATTACCGACCCCGAGAAGGTCCGCAAGTTCGTGTGCGTCGACACCAACGACGCTCCCGAGGTCGCCGTCGTCGACCCCGACATGATGGCTTCCATGCCCGCCGGCCTCACCGCCTCCACCGGTATGGACGCTCTGACCCACGCCATCGAGGGCTACACCACCAAGGGTGCCTGGGAGCTCTCCGACATGTTCCACTTTGAGGCTATCAAGCTGATCAGCGAGAACCTGCGCGACTCCGTCGCCGAGGCCAAGTCCGGCCAGCCCGGCTCCGGCCGTGAGGGCATGGCCCTTGGTCAGTATGTCGCCGGCATGGGCTTCTCCAATGTTGGCCTGGGCATCGACCACGCCATGGCTCACACCCTGTCCGCTCACTACGACACCCCGCACGGCGTCGCTTGCGCCATGCTGCTGCCGATCGCCATGGAGTTCAACAAGCCGGTCTGCGCCGAGCGCCTGGCCAAGGTCGCCGTCGCCATGGGCGTTGACACCACGGGCATGAGCACCGACGAGGCCGCCGACGCTGCCATCGCCGCCGTCAAGCAGCTCTCCGCCGACGTGAACATCCCGCACGTCTGCGAGGCCATGAAGGCTGACGAGATCGAGGTCCTGGCCAAGGACGCCATGGCCGACGCCTGCTTCCCGGGCAACCCGCGCGAGGCGACGCTCGACGACGTCATCGAGCTCTTCAAGAAGATCTGCCCGGCTGCCTAACATGGTTCGGCGGGCCCCTGCCCGTTAGCCCCAGAATCGTCCTCGGACATGTCGGAAGCCCCCGCTGCGCACTTCGTGCGGCGGGGCCTCTTTTGTCTCATGGATGTCTCCTGAACTGGCGGTTAGAACGTGTTGTGAACAGGTGGGGGTAGGGGGCGCGTGCATTTTTGAGAGTATTCTGCAGGCCAAGTGGGCTGCATACACTTCAAACGGGATTTTTGGGGTTCCAAGTGTTAATAAGCGGTTGGGTTTGATGGTGGAATCCCGGTTGGCGGGACAATTTGTTCGTTCTAAGCTGCATTGGGTCCCAAATATAGATGGGATGTACGGTTTTTGCCGCTTTCTGATGGCCCTAGCAGGCGCTGCGCTGCTGAATACTCCGTATTTTGCACGGTCCGGGGCGGGGTACCTAAAGCCAAAGTGCGTATGCGCTCTCATTGTATGCAATTTACAACGAGATTTATGCAAAATGGAAATTGAAAATGGATTGCTTTCCAAAACCAATACACTGGGTTTTGCAGCGGTCCGGTTTTCCCGCGTCCTGTGTTTTCGCTGTGGGTAAAATCGACGTCATCTCAAGTTTCGCATGGAAGGGTTCGTATGGCTTCTAATAATGACGCTTTGCCGGAGGGGACGCTCTCCTTTATCACTGACCAGCTTAAGGCGCTGACTTCTATTGCTTCTCCTACGGGCTATACCCGCGCGGCTACTGATTATCTGATGGAGACGCTGCGCGATATGGGGTTTGGGCCCGAGCGTTCTAATAAGGGCAATGTCCTGGTGGAGCTTGGTGGCGAGGGGGAGCCGCTCGTGTTGGCGAGCCATGTCGATACCCTGGGCGCCATGGTGCGCTCCATTAAGGAGAATGGCCGTTTGCGCCCTACGACCCTTGGTGGGCATCAGTGGTCTACGGCCGATGGCGAGAACTGCACTGTCTACACGCGCGATGACAATGTTTATACGGGTGTGGTCCTCAACACCGAGCCTTCGACACATGTGGCCGATGAGCCGGTCAAGACTATCGAGAAGAACATGGAGATCTTGCTCGACGAGAATGTCGACAGCAAGGACGACGTGCTCGAGCTGGGTATTCAGACTGGCGATATCATCGCCATGGACCCGCGCACCACGGTGACGGAGAGTGGCTACATCAAGAGCCGCTTCCTGGACGACAAGCTGTCTGCGGCGATTCTGCTGGGTTTGGCCCGCGCCGTCGCAAATGGCGAGGTGACGCTTTCGCGCAAGGTGTCGCTGCTCTTCACCGTGTACGAGGAGGTCGGCCATGGCGGCGCCTTTGTACCGGCCGACACGCGCGAGATGATCAGTGTGGACATGGGCTGCGTGGGCGACGACCTGGGCTGCACTGAGCGTATGGTGTCGATCTGCGCCAAGGATTCGGGCGGTCCGTACAACTATGACCTGGTGACGACGCTGTCCAACATTGCGCGTGAGCTGGAGCTCGACTACGCCATCGACGTGTACCCGCATTACGGCTCCGATGTCGAGGCCACGCTTTCGGCCGGCTATGACATTCGCCACGGACTGATTGGCCCCGGCGTGTACGCAAGCCACAACTACGAGCGCAGCCACATCGACGGCGTGCGCAACACCTACGAGCTGGTCCGCGCCTACGTCCAGCGATAGGGGAGCAGTTTACGACTCGGCTGACCAATCGCTAAGGCCCGATTTCTCGGGCCTTTTTTCGCTTTAGGTCGTTTAGCATTATGATGTATGTAATCTATTAACTAAACGCGTAAATTACTTAACGAGGTGATGCGGTGTATGGATACGTCTGAGTACTTGTCTATGGGTGATGCCGCCCGCCTGTTGGGCGTTACGAAAGCCCGCATATCGCAACTTGCCGCATCGGGGACGCTTGTGTGCGATATTGTGGGCGGCCGGAAGATGGTCGAGTACAATTCTGCGATCGCCTACCAAAAGGTCCGCAAACGAGGACGCCGTCCTGCGGCCGATGTGGGACGCAAGTTTACGCTGATGTCAGCCGACCATGAGGTCGCGCATGTCTCATTTGATCCGACGCGCGAGTTTCCCTTCGAAATCGCCGAGGTCCTCGATGCGCAACGAATGCCGTTTGGCACATGCTCGAGCTCTTCTCCAACGGTGAATAAGCGGGAGCTCAACGCGTGGTGGGGGCATCGGTCGGTGCCCGACGTCCGCCCCGGACTCGTCTCGCGCTACCGTGAGTTGGGAATTGTCGACGGCGTTGAGGTGCCGGTTCAGTGCCTGGGCCTCTCGCTTTCGGATTGCTATTGGCTGCGGCCGGCCGATTGCGACGAACTCAAATGGCAAAACATCAATTACTTTGAGAACGAATTTGAGCGATCGGCGCCCGAGGGGCGTTCGGGTTGGCTGGAGGGCATCGGTCTTAAAAATCCCGACAACACATCCGAAGGCGAGCTTCCTAAATCGTGGATGATTCGCAACGGTGTTCGCGTTCTGGTCAAGGGGTGCGGGATGGACGATCAGCGTCCCTTTAACGAGGCGGTTGCAACGGCTCTACATCGTCGCTTGCTGTCGGAGGGCGAGTTTGTTCCTTACACGGTTGAGCGCATGTTCGATGGCCCCGTGTGCCTGTGTGAGGATTTTCTTGACGGCCGCGAGGAATATGTTCCGGCTGTTTACGTAAAGGGCGCCCTTGGCGGCCAGCGAGGAAGCTCGACGTACGACCGGTACTGCCGCTTTCTTGGTAAGCATGGAGCAGACGAGGCTGCCGTGAGAAGATCTATGTCGCAGATGATCGTTTGTGATGCTCTTTTGGCTAACAGCGACCGCCATTGGCGAAACTTCGGCATCATCCGCAATGTCGACACTCTGGAGATAAAACCTGCTCCGTTGTTCGATAGCGGCAACTGCCTGTGGTACAACGTACCAACTGCCGTGCTCGCAGCTGGGGAGTTTGGGTTTTCCGCTAAGCCGTTTGGGCCCGACCCTTCCGTCCAGCTGGCGCTTGCGGATTCGCTCGATTGGTTCGATTCATCGCGGCTCAACGGATTTGTTGATGAGGCGATCGAGATTCTTTCGCAGAGCAAATGGGCCACGGCGGAGGGTCGACTCGAGGCCATCCGCCGCGGCCTCGAGCGTCGCGTAATCGGGGTTGGTGCCGCAGTTGAGGTACTTCGACACGTGCAGCGATAAACCCGCGGCTACTTAAGCGCGCCGGTCACGGTGCCGCCGCCGAGGACGACGTCGCCGCGGTAGACTACGACGGCCTGGCCGGGGGCGATGGCTCGCTGCGGCTCGTCAAAGGTCAACAGCATCTGCCCGTCTTCGCCACGCGTGAGGGTCGCCGCCTGGTCTTTCTGACGGTAGCGGTACTTGGCGCCCACGCGAATGCCGCCGGCGTCCAGCTCGGTCTCCATGCGCTCGTCCGGTGCGCTCCAGATCCACTCATCGGCCGTGAGCGCCACAGCGGTCAGGTCCTCGGCTTCACCCAGATGCACGGTGTTGTTGGCGGCGTCGATGCCCGTCACATACACGGGATGCGCCATCGCAACGCCCAGGCCCTTGCGTTGGCCGATGGTGTAGCGCAACGCGCCGTTGTGGCGCCCGACCACGCTGCCGTCGCGCCATACGATGTCGCCCGGTGTGGCGGGATGTCCGCAGCGGCGCTCGATATAGCCCGCGTAGTCGCCGTCGGGGATAAAGCAGATGTCCTCGCTTTCGGCTTTCTTGGCGTTGGTAAAGCCCTGTTCGGCGGCAATGCGGCGCACATCGCGCTCTTTGTCCAGGCCTGCCAGCGGAAATATCGTGTGCGCGAGGCGCTCTTGCGTAAGCGAATACAAAAAGTAGCTTTGGTCTTTTTTGGGATCCTCGCCGCGGTGCAGCTGCCAGGTGCCATCGGGCGCTTGGCTCGTCTTGGCGTAGTGACCCGTGGCGATATAGTCGCAGCCCATGTCCAGCGCCGCATCGAGCAGCGCGCCAAACTTAATGTGGCGGTTGCAGATGATGCACGGATTGGGCGTCAGCCCTTCCTGGTAGGCGGTCACAAAGCGCTCGATCACGCTGCGGTCGAACGTCTGCTGCAGGTCGAGCACGTGGTGGGGGATGCCGATGCGCTCGGCAACGGCCTTGGCGTCGGCGATGTCGCGGTCGACTTTGCTCATACCCGTGACAGGATCGGGTGTGGGACAGGTGAGGCGCATGGTGGCGCCAACGCATTCGTAGCCCTGGCTTTTGAGCAGGTACGCGGTCACGCTGGAATCGACGCCGCCGCTCATGGCGACGAGCACGCGCTTGTTGTGCATGGGGAGGTTCTCCTTGGTGGCATGCGGCCAAAAAAGAAAAGCGGCGCGGGAGGCTGGTTCCGCGCCGCAGACATTGTAGCAAGTTCGGGTGCTTCGTGGGACACCCTAACGAGATGGGCTCAGGCCGCCAGAAGAGAGGGGAGACCGGCGTGCCTTGGGCTCATCCGTTCAACTGCAGGAACTAGTCCTGGAAGAGTGCCGTGGACAGGTAACGCTCGCCGGTGTCGGCCAGCAGGGCCACGATGGTCTTGCCCTCGTTCTCGGGGCGCTTGGCCAGCTGCAGCGCGGCCCACACGGCGGCACCGGACGAAATGCCCACGAGCACGCCCTCCTTGTGGCCCACGGCGCGGCCGGTGGCAAAGGCGTCCTCGTTCTCGACGGGGATGATCTCGTCATAGACCTGGGTGTCGAGGACGTCGGGCACAAAGCCGGCGCCGATGCCCTGGATCTTGTGCGGACCGGCCTGGCCCTTGGAAAGCACCGGGGAGGTGGCGGGCTCGACGGCGACGACCTTGATCTGGGGGTTCTGCTCCTTGAGGAACTCACCCACGCCGGTCACGGTGCCGCCGGTGCCAACGCCGGCAACGAAGATGTCGACCTGGCCGTCGGTGTCGTCCCAGATCTCGGGGCCGGTCGTGGCCTTGTGGATGGCGGGGTTGGCGGGGTTTACAAACTGGCCGGCGATGATGCTGTTGGGGGTCTCCTTCTGCAGCTCCTCGGCCTTGGCGATGGCGCCTTTCATGCCCTTGGAGCCGTCGGTGAGCACAAGCTGCGCACCGTATGCCTGCATCAGCTTGCGGCGCTCGACGGACATGGTCTCGGGCATGGTGATGATCACCTTGTAGCCGCGGGCGGCAGCTACGGAGGCGATGCCGACGCCGGTGTTGCCGCTCGTGGGCTCGATGATGGTGTAGTCGCCGCCGCGCACGAGCTTGCCGGCCTTCTCGGCCTCGTCGATCATGTTCTTGGCGACGCGGTCCTTAACGGAGCCGGCGGGGTTGAAGTACTCGAGCTTGACGAGCACGCGGGCCTTGAGGTCCTCGTCGGCCTCAAAGTGGGTGAGCTCCAGAAGCGGGGTGTGGCCGATAAGCTGATCGATGGACGTGTAAACCTTGCTCATGATGAACCTCCAAAGTGTTCAAGCTGCTGGTTGCCGGGTGAATGACGACGTTTCTTATTAGCTAAACCCATAAACCTTATAGGTTGTTCGTTTAGCTGTTGAAAAGCATGGTAGACACTAAAGCCTACTAATGCAATAGGAAAAAGATATTTATTGCAAGATGATTAACCCGCTGGACTGGAACGGGAGTTTTCAAAACCACTTTTTCGGCTAGAATTGCTTCGAACAAAAGACCGAAAGGCAGCACTATATATGTTGGTTTCTACTAAGGGCAGGTACGCCCTGCGCGTTATGGTCGATCTGGCCGAGCACCAGGCGACCGGTCGTATCCCGCTTAAAGAGATTGCGGCGCGTCAGGGTATTTCCGAGAAATATCTCGAGAACATCTTGGCCACGCTCGTGCGCGCCAATATGCTCTCGGGCATGCGTGGCAAGGGCGGCGGCTATGTGCTCACGCGCCCGCCCGAGCAGTACACGGTGGGCGAGATCCTGCGCCTGACCGAGGGGAGTCTGGCGCCGGTCGCATGCTTGGACGGTGACTGCAAAGGTTGTTCGCGATCGGATGAGTGCCCCACGCTCGATGTGTGGAAGAACCTGGACAAGCTCATCAACGATTACCTCGATGGCGTGACGCTCGACCAACTTGTTGCGCCCGACGAAGGCTACGACTACGTGATCTAGCCCCACCTGTCATTTGGGGACGGGGTGGAAATGGTAGATTTTCTCGCCCTCTAAGACTTGACAAATAAGAAGGCCGCCCATTTTTGCGATGGACGGCCTTCGTTTTGAGTCGATGCGTTTGCGTGCCGGGGCGTTCTATTCTTCGGCGATGCTGTCGAGGATACTGCGCATGATGGACACTAGGATGCTGCCCATAAAGGCCGAGCCAAAGCCGGCGATGGAGATACCGACGCCCAGCAGGTTGACCGACAGATAGCTGGCGAGCTCGAGCATAAAGCTATTGAGCACGAGTTGGAAAATGCCGAGGGTAATGATCGTGAGCGGCAGCGAGATGACCGTGAGGAACGGTTTGACGAACGAATCGACGATGTTGAGGAACAGTCCCACAAAGGCGAAGCAGACCCAGGCTTCGGCAAAGCCAAAGGGCTGGATGCCGGGGACGAGGAACGTGGCGATCGCGATGGCGATCGAGGTGAAGAGCCAGTTAAGCATGAAGCGCATGGCGTGAATCCTTTCTTGCGCGGGGGTTGCTGGCATCGCGTGAAGCGGCTTGCGGCGGCGATTTGGATGGTTGCGCGGGCGTGCCGCGGTGTTTGGGCGCCCATTGTCTCAAATATTCGTGGAGCTTACGTGCGCATTTGGTTTCGAAACGGCGTTCGTCCTGAAAAACGCGCCGCTGGCAGAGAGTCTTGTCGCTTTAGTTTGGTGGTGTGCTACACTGCTACGGGCAAATGCCCCATGCATTGTTTTATTGCATAGTACGGGCGAACGATGCCCGATGTCAGTATCAACTTCGATGCCTTTTGGCGGGTTTGGCGGTGATCGATGAATATCGAGAACATGTTTGACAAGCCTGATGTCAAGCAGCTAGTCCACGCATTTAGTCTCTTGGATGACGAGAAGGATATCCAAGCGTTCTTGACCGATATCTGCACGCCGCGTGAGATCTGCGATCTTTCTCAGCGCCTGCAGGTCGCGCGTTATCTGGATGAGGGCGAGCCCTATGTTGAGGTTCAGGCCCGTACCGGCGCTTCGTCCACCACGGTGAGCCGTGTTTCCAAGGCGCTTAATGGCGAGTACGGCGGCTATCGCAAGATCCTCATCAAGCTGGAGGATGGCGAGTAAGCCAACGGCAAAAAACGAATTGCACAGAGCCGCTCCTCCGGGGGCGGTTTTTTGGTGTGGGGCCATGTTGTCCGCGTGGGCGGGTAGGATGGATGCATTGATTATTGCGAACAGTTTGAGCGGAGGACCATGCCTGTTCGAATCTATACCACCAATGCCGGCACGGATTTGAGCGATGCCGAGGCGGCGCTGCTTGCCGACCTGGTTGCCCGCCACGGGCGTGCCGTTTTGCTGGCACCCTCGTTTGCCGAGCTCGACCTGTGCCGTCACGATGCGGCGACGGCCGGCGCCTCGCTGGGCGTAGATTACAAGACGCCCTCGTCATGGCTTCGTTCGCTGTGGGAGCTTTTGGGCGATGGCCGCAGCTTCGTCGACAACCTGCAGCGTCAGATGCTGTTCTCGGATATGGTCGCCCGTCGCGACGATGCCGACCTGCAGCCGCTTTCGCGCAGTCAGGGCACGGTGCGCATGCTTGCGCGCATGGCCCGCGACGTGCTTCCGGGCGTGGCGGGGATGGGTGTCGAGCGCCGCTGCTGTGGTGCGGACCAGCCCGAACCCAAAAGCGACGCCGAGGCGCGCGTGTTTGAGCTTTTGCGCACCTACGCGAGCGGCTTGGACCGCCGAGATATGGTTGAGCCCTGCGAGGCGGCCGATATGATGGCCAGCGTCCTGGCCGACAACTTGCCTGCCTGCGCTCGTGCGGTGTGCGTGCGCGGTGTCACGTCGTTTACGCATGGCCTGCTCGAGTTGCTATCGGCCGTGGCAAACAATGGGGGAGAGGTTGTCGTGTTGCTCGCTCGCGAGCAGGCTGCGATGCGCGAGGACCTGGCTGCCGCCTTTGACGCTCGCGGCGTGCTGTTTGAGGTCGCGCCGCTGGGGGAGGACGTTGCCGCGCCCCAGACTGCCTCAGAGTCCGTCGCTCAGCCTACCTTTGTAGAAGTTGCCGGCCCCCATGCCCGCGCCCATGCTTATGTGGATGCGATCGAGAGCTTGGTAAAAACGTGCGAGGACGCTGCGCCGCACGGTGAGGCTGCAGCGCCCGCGGGTTCCGTGCGCGTGCTCGTGGTGTCCGCCCGAGCACCCCAGCTGTTTGGCGAGCTCGCCGCCCGTTTGGCCGCGCGTCACATTGCGACCGAGACAACCGAGTTCACGGCGTTTTCCCAATCCATCGCGGGCAGGCAGTTTACGGCGCTCGCCGGCCTGATCGAGCGCATGAAGGCCGCCGACGAGGGCACCGCTTCCAAGACCGAGTGGTGGCCCGCCCCGGAGCTTACCGACTGGATTTACAGCCCGCTTTCGGGTGCCGATGCCGCCAGCGCGCGTAGCTTCGATAAGAACATGCGCCTGTCGCGCAGTAAGACCACCGCGGGCGTTAAGAGCCTGCTGCAGAGCGTGCAGGGCCAGGTAAGGGGCGCACGCAAAGTGGCCAGTGACCAAAACTGGTTTAAGAACGTGCCGTGCGTGGCCTCGGACGTGTTCCAGGCCCTGTGGCGTGACAAACCCGTGACGGCGCTCAAGGCCATGCTTGCCGTTGTCGAGGCCCTGCCCGATCGCGCCCTGGGAGGCCTTGACGGGCAGGCTCGCCGCCAGGCCGAGGCGGCCCTGCTGCGCCATGCCATCGATATCCTCATGAACGACGCCCGCGCGCTCGATGTGTCTCAGGCAGCGACCGTGCCCGTGCTCGGCGGCGTCCGCACCAAGGTGGACAAGCGCAGTACCGCTTACGATTACGAGACCTGCGAGGTCGATCGCGCCCCGCGCGCCCAAGTGCGCTTTGCGTCGCTTGTCGATGCAGCGGCCCTGCGCCCCGACAGCTACGATGCCGTGCTGTTTGCCGATGTCGACTTGGACAGCTATCCACTCTCGCATGAGGAGGGGCCGCTGGCCACGTTGACGGCCAAGCTGGGTCGCAGCGGTGTGACGCTTGAGCCTGCCGCGCTGTTGCGCGTGCGTTTTGGCCGCGCGATGCAAGCTGCGCGCGGTCCGGTTGCGCTTGCCCGCGTGACGCACGATCGCCAGGCGCGCGAGTGCTATCCGGCGGCCGTGTGGACCGAGTTGCGAGCGCATGCCGAGGCCGTTGGCGCCGCCAAGGTTGTGCGCATGGGCGAGGGCGATATCGTCGCCGATTTTGATCCCGCGGCTGGCGAGGGCCTCGAGTGCAAGCGTGTCGCATGCGAGGCTCCTCAGCATCTGAGTGCCGAGGCCGTGCCATACCTGGTCCTGCGTCGTCGTGACGGCGAGGGCGAGGATGCGCCCCTCGTGCCACGCCTGACGTCTGCTTCGCAGATCGAGGCGTACTCGACGTGCCCGCTGTGCTGGTTCGTGTCGTATCGCGTGAAGCCCCAGTCCATCGACGCGGGCTTTGGCAACATGGAGAAGGGCAACTTTGTCCACGATGTGCTGGAGCACCTGCATGCCCGCCTGCCCCAGGAGGGCATGGAGCGCGTGACGCCCGAGAATCTGCCGCGCGCCCAGGAGCTGCTGCGCGAGGTCTTTGACGAGACGCTGGCCGAGCACGCCGGCAAGCGCGGTACGGAGGGCCCGCTGGTGCCGCTCTCTGCGGTGGAGGAGCGCCAGGTGGCCGAGATCTTGCCGCAGCTGGAAGGCGTGCTCGCCTACGAGTCCGAGGCGCTTGCCCCCTTTGCCCCGCGCTACCTGGAGTTCGCCTTCAACGAGCTCAAGGTCGAGTATGCCGGCTGGCCGCTCGGCGGGCGCATCGACCGCGTGGATGTGGACGCCGAGAATCGTGCCGTGGTGATCGACTACAAGCACCGCACGGGTGTTGAGGAGTTTAAGCTCGCCGACCCCACGGTGCGCGACGAGGAGACGGGCACGGCGCCCATCGACGACCCGCGCTGGCTACCGCCTCATACCCAAACGCTCATCTACGCACAGGCCATGCGCCGGGCGCTGGATTTGGACACCCGAGCGGCGCTTTACTTTTCGACCAAGGGAGGCAAGCCGGCGCTGCGCGGCGCTGCGAGCGCCGAGCTGCTCGAGGAGGAGCGCGGCGACGGTCGCATTCCGGGCCTTAAGAAAGGCTTTCCCGGCGAGGGCGGCAGCATGGACTTCGATGCCCTGCTCGACCGCGTTGAAGCCGGCATTGCCGAGCGCCTGTGCGAGCTCGGGGCGGGTGACGTCGCCGCCGTCGACCCGGCGTCTGCCCAGGCTGCGCATGCGCGCTGCTCGTATAACCACGAAGGAACGTTTGTAAGGAGGGACGTGTAGACCATGGATCTTTCGACTTTGATGCCGCAGCAGCTGCAGATTGTCAAAACGCTCGACCGTCCGCTGTTTGTCTCGGCGGGCGCCGGTTCGGGCAAGACCTTTACCCTCACGCGCCGCATCGTCTACGCGCTCTCGCCCGAATCCGGTCCATTTGTCGAGCATCTGGACCAGGTGCTCGCCATCACCTTTACCAAAGATGCCGCGGCCGAAATCCGCGACCGCGTGCGTCGCACACTTATCGACGAGGGCATGGACGAGGAGGCCCTGACCGTCGACGATGCGTGGATCTCGACCATTCATGGCATGTGCTCGCGTATCCTGCGTGCGCACGCGCTGGAGCTGGGTATTGACCCCGAGTTCACGGTGCTCACCGATACCGACGAGCTCATGGATCAGGCTGTTGAGCATGTGCTGGGCCGCGCGACGGCCCCCGATGCCGCGCCTGAGCTCGCCGCTTCGCTCAAAGCCCTGTATGCCTGGTACCCCATGGCGGGCGAGGGCGGCCCCTTTGGCGCCGGCACCACGATTAAGGGCCTGGTACGCGAGCTGCTAGAGCTGTCGAGCCAGCTGCCGGGCGGCATGGACGACGTGCATGTGGTGCGCGGCCAGGCCGATACCTCGGCATTGGCGGATGCCTATCGCGCAGCGCTCGGTGCGAGCAAGGCCGCGA
The DNA here is from genome assembly GCA_934658705.1 of uncultured Collinsella sp. Classification (GTDB taxonomy): domain Bacteria; phylum Actinomycetota; class Coriobacteriia; order Coriobacteriales; family Coriobacteriaceae; genus Collinsella. The sequence goes on from CAKUHP010000001.1 coordinate 29,897, forward strand.
CCGAAAAGGCTCAGGTGGCGCTCGATGCCATCGACGCGTTCGAGGCGAGCGACAAGACCATGGCCGATGCGGCACGACTGATGATGTCGTGCACCATGCCGCGGGCGAGCAAGGCGTTCCCTAAGGAGCAGGTGGAGCTGCTCAAGGCCGAGGCTGCCGATGCATTTATCAATATCGTGCTGGCTTGCGGTGGACCTGCGCTCGATGCGCTGGTGGGCCTGGCCCGCTCTGTAGAGATCGAGTATCGCGCGCTCAAGGCTGACCAGTCTGCCCTCGACAACAACGACCTGCTGCGTATGGCCTACGAGGCCCTGCGCGATTATCCCGCCATTCGGGCCGCCTACGAAGGCCGCTTTAAGATGGTCATGATCGACGAGTTCCAGGACACCGACCAGATGCAGGTCGACCTGATCCGCTATCTGACGGGCGCGGGCGAGCGCGCGCTGTGCACCGTGGGCGATGCACAGCAGTCGATCTATCGCTTCCGTGGCGCCGAGGTCGAGGTCTTCCGCCGTCAGGAGCGCAAGGTGGGCGCCTCGGGGACGGTCGAGGCGGCAACCGGCGTTGGCGCTGCTGCCGACGCCCCCACTGGCGAGCTCGTCAAGCTCGTGCGCAACTTCCGCAGCCACGACGAGGTGCTGCGCTATGTGGCCCGCGTCTTTGATGGCGACGACGGCGGCCTGATGCAGGGCTTTTTGGATCTTGAGGCGAGCGACGGGCGCAAGGACACGCTGGTGGCAGACGCCTCGCGTCGCCAGGCGCTCTTTGTTGCCGGCGGCAGTACGCAGGAGCGCACACAGGCCAAGGCCCGCGCGATCGCGGAGCGATTCCGCGAGCTTGCCGATGCTGGCCAGCCCCAGGGCGGCATGGTGCTGCTGCTGGGCCGCATGACCAACGCCGACGTCTACGCCCAGGCCCTCCGCGACCAGGGGCTCGACTGCGTCATCGCGGGCGGCTCGGTCTTTGCCCAAGCAGCCGAGGTGCAGACGGTGCGCGCCCTGGTTTGTGCGCTCGCCAATCCGGCCGATACGGCGCAAGGCCTTATGCCGTTGCTCGCCTCGCCGATGTTTGCGCTCGGCGCCCAGGAGTTCCTGGCGCTGGCGACCAAGCTCGATAGCGAGACGGGGGAGACCTCGCGCCGGAATATCGACGTGGGCATCATGAGTGATTTCGACGTGCCGGGTCTGCAAGACTTGCCGCTCGTGACGCGCGCTCGCGAGGTGCTGCGGTATGCGCTTCGTCGCGTGGGCCGCGATTCGTTCGCGGCGATCGCGCGCGACGTGGTCAACGCCTCCGGCTGGTTTGTGCGTCTGGCGCAGCGTGGTCCCGAGGGCAAGGCCATTGCCGCCAACGTGCTCAAGGCGCTCGACGCCGTGGCCGAGGCGGAGGCCGAGTTCGGCAACTCGCCGCGTTCCATCGCGCTGGCCTTCGACCGCTTCCTGGCGGGCAAGGAGGCGCCGGGCGCCCTCAACGAGGAGGGCGACGGCGCGGTGCGCATTATGACGGTTCATGCCTCTAAGGGTCTGGAATATCCGGTCGTGGCGGTCGCCGAGTGCTTTGGCGTGCGTAAATCCTCGGGCGCGGCACAGATGGGTCGCGTCGACGGCGGAGCACAGGTTGTGGCGCTGCCGGCGCGCTTCGACGGCGTGAAGCTCGCGGACGGCACGTTTGTAAAGGGCGACGACGTCAAAAAGCAGTTTGAGCATGCGTTTAAGGGCAAGGGCACGTCGCTGTGGCTGCCGCCGGAGCTCATGGAGGACGTATGCGCGACGGGTTCTCCCGCCGAGGCGTTCGCTCGTCTGCGCAACGACGACCTGCAGCTTTCGCTTGAGGAGCGGGCTCGTTTGCTCTACGTTGCCATGACGCGTTCGCGAGAGCTGGTGATCTTGGCGATGGATGCCGGCGTGAGCCGTGGCAAGGTGACGGCGCCGACTTTCGACGTCGAGACCGATCTGACCTATGACGTGCTGCGCCGCATTCTGCCGACCGACGCTCTGGACATGCCACAGCTCGATGCCGACCGCCTGGTGTTCGACAACTCCAAGCCGGGCGACTACGAGCTCATCTCGCTGGCGGACTTTACCTTTGGCGAGCAGGCGTTTGAAGCCAATGCTTCGTTGGATGCCGAGGGCAGGCTTGTCCGCGGCGATGCGGAGGCGGAGGGCGCCGGCGCTGGTGCTCGCGCTATCGTTCCTGGCCCTGCCGATCCGGCACCCGACGCATTTGAGCTTGTGTATCCCCAGGCGGTGGGCGTGCGCATGGGCACCTGCCCGTTCCCGGCGCGCGATTCGTACAGCTATTCATCGATTGCCGCGGCGCTGCATGCCGAGGCGGAGGACCGTGCCGCCGAGGCGCGCGTGCCCATGGATGAGGCCGGCGATGATGCGGAGTCGGATGGCTCGGAGATGACGGATACGGACGTGGCTGCTGCCGAGCCCGTCGGCAACCCTATGGCGCTAGGCTCTGCCTTCCATGCCGCCTGCCAGTGGCTGATCGAGATGGGCGCCGACGAGTTGCCCGCCGAGCGCGCCGATGCGCTGGCGCGTCTGTGGCACCTGATGCCGGAGCAGCGCGAGCGTTTTGACGTCGCCTTGAATCGCTGGCTCAGGTCGTCGGTTCGTGCCGAGCTGCTTGCCTGGCCGCGTGTCCGTGCCGAGGTACCGTTCTTCTCGCTCGGTTGCGAGGACGAGGACATCGCCCGCTACGGTGCGTATGCCGAGGGCGCCATAGATGCGCTGGCGACCGACCCTGCCGATCCGTCGCGTGCGCTGGTCATCGACTACAAGACGGGCGGTACGCCGGATGAGACACCCGACCAGCTGCTCGAGAAGCATGCCCTGCAGGCGCGCGTCTACGCTGATGTTCTGCACAAGGCGGGCTTTGAGACTGTGGCGGTCAAGTTCGTCCGCGTGGAGCAGACGGCCCCGGCTGTCTTCGTCGAGCTCGCCGAGCCCCAAGTAGTCACCTACAACTTCTAGCCTCAATAACTTGCGGTGGAATAGTTCCTGTTTTACGGCCCAGACGGCCCAAACAGGAACTATTTCACCGCAACTGCAGTAGGAGCCGTGTGGGTTTGGCTAGGTTCGGGTGGCGTCCGTGCCGTGCGGTAAAATCGTTCAGTCAGAACACGAACCCGCATCGGAGCTCATCACATGGCATTCGTCCATCTGCACAATCACACAGTCTTCTCCATGCTCGACGGCGCAACCCGTATCCAGGATATGGTCAACCGCGCCGTTGAGCTAGGCATGCCTGCCGTGGCCATTACCGACCACGGCTATATGTACGGCGTGCCCGATCTGGCGCTGGCCTGCGACGCCGTCAACCACAACACGCCCGAGTACAAGACATGGAGCCACGACAAGGCCTTCTTGGAAAAGGACCGCCGCGACGAGCTGGTGGAGCCCGACCCCGAGGCAAACCCGCGCGAGCATGCCCAGTACGTAAAGGACATGGCCATGTGGGACGAGAAGGGCAACATCGACGAGCTCAAACCGCCGCTGGTCATCAAGCCCATCTTTGGCTGCGAGGTCTACTTTACGCCGGACGAGACGCTCGCCCGCGATCACAAACCCGAGCTCTACCACATGATCCTTCTGGCCAAGGACCAGGAGGGCTACGTTAACCTGATGCAGACGGTCTCCGAGGCCGCCGTGCAGGGCTTTTACTACAAGCCGCGCGTGACGCTCGACAACTTGCGCCGCCACGCCAAGGGCATGATCTGCACGAGTGCCTGTATCGCCGGCATCATCCCCAAGTACATCGACCGCGGCGACATGGAAGGCGCCATCAAGTGGGCCGAGACCTTCCGTGACACCTTCGAGCCCGGCGACTTTTATATCGAGATCCAGGAACACGGCATTACCACCGACAACGGCCTGACCGACGAGCAGATGGACCGCACGCTCATCGACATCGCCAAGCAGGTGGGCGTCAAGGTTATCGCCACCAACGACTTCCATTACCTGCGCCGCGAGGATGCGCCCGTGCAGGACGTCATCATGTGCATCGGTATGAACGCCAAGGTCGACGACCCTAACCGCATGCGCATGACCGGCTCGGAGTTTTATATGAAGACCGAGGAGGAGATGCGGGCGATGTTCCCGTATTGCCCCGAGGCCTGCGACAACACGCTCGAGATCGCCGACAAGTGCTACGTTGAGCTCGACTGGGACTCCATCATCCTGCCGCGCTTCCCGCTGCTCGATCCCGGCGAGACGCACGAGAGCCAGTTCCGCCGTGAGTGCGAGAAGGGCCTGCGCCAGCACTACGGCGACGACTGGGCCACGCGCGAGATCGGCGGCGTCAACATCAAAGAGCGCTTTGAGTACGAATACAAGGTCATCTGCGACAAGGGCTTTGCCGCCTACTTCCTCATCGTTGCCGAGTACGTGCAATGGGCCAAGGACAACGGCATCGGCGTCGGCCCCGGCCGTGGCTCGGCCGCCGGCGCTATCGTCGCCTACGCCATGAACATCACCGCGTTCGACCCGCTCGAGAACGGCCTGATGTTCGAGAGGTTCCTGTCCCCGCAGCGTACCGAGATGCCCGATATCGATATGGACTTCGACGATGAGCGGCGCCTCGAGGTCGTGGAGCACGTTCGCCAGCTCTACGGCCCCGAGAAGGTCACCCACGTCATCACCTACTCGACCATTAAGGCCAAGCAGGCCATCAACGACGCCGCGCGCGTTCTGGACTATCCGGTCTACATGGGCCAGCGCCTGTCCAAGATGGTCTCGAGCGACCCCAAGGTCAAGCTCAAGCAGGTGCTCGACAAACAACCCGGCAAAGAGGATTTGTTTAACCCCGACTTTGCCGAGGCCTATAAAAAGGACGACGACGCCCGCCGCATCATCGACACGGCGCTCTCGATCGAGGGCCTCACCCGTGGCGAGGGCGTGCACGCGTGCGCCGTTCTGATCTGTCGTGACCCCGTCAACGAGCACGTGCCGACCAAGCTCGACACCAAGGGCGGCGTCGAGATTACCCAGTACGAGGGCCATACCGTCGCCGACATGGGCCTGCTCAAGATGGACTTCCTGGGCCTGCGTACGCTGACGGTTATCTCCAAGGCCAAGGCCAACATCAAAAAGAACTTTGGCATCGACATCAAAGAGGAAGAGATTCCCTTTGACGACCCCGAGATCTTTAAGCTCATGGGCTCCGGCCACACCGCCGGCGTCTTCCAGGTCGAGTCCGCCGGCATGACGGCCACGATCAAGAACATGAAGCCCACCGAGTACAAGCACGTTGTAGCATTGATCGCCCTGTACCGCCCGGGCCCGCTGGGCGCAGGCATGGTCTCGTCCTACATCAACCGTATGAACGGCAAGGAGCCGGCGGTCTCCTACGACGACCGCCTGGATGACATCCTGGGCGAAACCTACGGCACCATGGTCTACCAGGAGCAGGTTATGCTCATCTCCGTCGAGATGTGTGGCTTCTCCAAGGGCGAATCTGACTCGCGTATCCGTAAGCCCGTGGCTAAGAAAAAGATCAAGCTGCTCACGTCGACGGTGCTGCACTGGGAGGATGGCTCGGACGAGACCACCTACGACCACTGGATGAACGGCGCCATCAAGAACAACTACACGCGCGAGGTCGCCCAGAAGATTTGGGACGATGTTCTTGAGTTCGCGTCCTACGCCTTTAACAAGTCGCACTCCGCCGGTTACGCCATTCTGGTTATGCAGACGGCATGGCTCAAGGCGCACTATCCGCACGAGTACATGGCGGCCGTTCTGACGTCCTATACGGGCAAGACCGACAAGATCGTGCACTACGTCTCGGCGTGCCGTCACGACGGCATCCCCGTGCTGTCGCCAGACGTCAACGAGTCCGGCACCGAGTTCACGGCTACCAAGGAAGGCGTGCGCTTTGGTCTGGCCGGCATCCGCGGCGTGGGTACCGGCGTTGCGCAGGCGATTATCGCCGAGCGCGAGGCGGGCGGCCCGTTTAAGACGCTGCACGACTTTGTCGAGCGCGTGGACTCGAGCCAGGCCAACCGTCGCGTGATCGAATCGCTGATCAAGGCAGGTGCCTTCGACTCCACGGGCTATCCGCGCCGTCAGATGATGCACTTTGTGGACAAGAACAACCCCGAGAACATCATCGACGCCGCGGTGAAGCGCCAGAAGGACCGTGCGAGCGGCCAGACCTCGTTCTTCGACATGTTTGGCGACGTTGAGGGCTCGGGCTTTGAGGTCAGCGTGCCCGATCCGGACGGCCAGGAATGGGACCGCCACCTTAAGCTGAGCCAGGAGAAGGAGGTTCTGGGCATCTATGTCTCGGACCACCCGCTGCGCCCGTTTGAGTATGCGCTCAGCAAAGCGCGCGACTTCTCGTTCTCGCAGATCGATACCGGCTACGAGGTCCAAAACCCCACGGGCGGCACCATCAACCAGGAGATTCCCGAGGGCAAGGCGCTGTGGTGGGCCGGCATGGTCTCGAGTGTGTCCAAGCGCGTGACCAAAAACGGCGACCCCATGGGTATTGTGCAGCTCGAGGACATGGAAGGCGAGGCAACCGTTGTCGTGTTCCCCAAGACCTATAAAGAGGCCGAGGGGTATCTGTACGGCGAGGTTGATCCCGAGACCGGCGCGCAGCTGTCCGACGCCTTTGTGCGCATTAAGGGCAAGCTCGAGCGCTCGGACCGCGGCGACCAGATCATCGCGCAGGAGATCGTGCCACTGGAGCTCAACGAGGAGAACAACAAGCCCAAGGTCTTTGAGGTCATGGTACCCAACAGCCGCTTTAGCCAGGGCAACATGGCGCGCCTGGCCACGGTGCTCACCACCAACCCGGGCGGCGACCGCGTGGAGATCTTCATTGAGCAGGTGGACGGGCGCGTGCTGCGCGCCGAGGTGCCTGCCAAGGTCAACGCGCGCTCGATTCCGCTGCTGGCCGAGGCCAAGGCCATCGTGGGTAACCAGGGTCGCGTGACGGTGATTTAGCGGCGCCTTTGCTGGGGGTAGCTAATTTGGGACGGGGCTATTTTAGCTACCCTTTGGCTGACGGCGGATTGGCTGGGATTTTGAATAATTCTCAACCGACATATGGGGGTAGCTAAAATAGCCCCGTCCCAAATTAGCTACCCGGCGCGAGATTGGAGGAAGTGATGGCACGGGGGACGTTTGTGCAGGCGCTCCGGAAAGAGGCGGCGCTCAGCGGCACCTTTATGAAGGGGCGTTCGCTCATGCTCAACGGCGCCGTGCTGTCGTTTGAGGACTCCGGCTCGCGCTTTTCCAAGAACGTGACGGTCGAGGGCACGGTGCGCGGTTCGCGCGGCGACCTGTACAAGACGCATGTGGAACTCGATGTGGACGAGCACGAGGTTATCGACTACGACTGCGATTGCCCCGCCGCCTACCGCTACCCCGGCATGTGCAAGCACGCCATCGCCACGGCACTGGCGTATCTGGATGCGAGCGGTACCGAGCCCGTCGAGGGTCTGCGCACGCCGGTCCGCACGTTCACGGCGCCGCCCAAGCAGCCCACGCGCCCTGCGTCCGCCACGCCGGCGGTCAACCCTAACTTTCCCTTTCCGGCGCCGGTCCCCACGAGCCCGAGTCTCATGAAAGCACTCTCCGATCTTTCGGACGCACGCATGGACGAGCTGGCGGGTATGCGCCGTAAGCTCGCCGCCACCGTCGACCCCGATGCCCCCAAGGCGGTGTTGGAGCCCTCGCTGGTGCCGTACTACAATCCGCTGTTTGCCGACCGCTTTAGTTGGGCGCTCGAGCTGCGTATCCGCTGCGGCTCGGCGTCCTACGTGGTCAAGGACATCGACGGCATGGCCGACGCCTATGTCCGAGGCGGCACGTTCTCGTACGGCAAAAAGCTCACGTTCCTCCATGCGCCCGAGGCCTTTGATGGGGTGTCGGTGCGTCTGCTCGACCTTGTTGCGACGACGGTTGCCTATCTTTACGACATCACGAGGTCGCGCTCGGCGTCGTACGACTTTGCGCGCAGCGGCTTTGTCGCCGAGCGCCAGCTGCCGCTGTCCGAGCATGACATCGTTTACATGCTGGACTTGCTGCGTGGCCGGACCATTTCCTTTGAGCCCGCCTGGTCGCGGGGGACGACGACGCATCGTTCCTACGAGGTGGCGGTTGAGTCGGCGCCGGAAGGGGAGGACGGGGCGCTGTCTGAACGCCCACCGTTCCTCGCCGCCAAAATCGCGCCGGCGGCTGGTGGCAGCTACGATCTGCGCCTGCCGGCCGATGCATACTGCTTTGCCTCGGGCGATGTTGCCTATCTGGTCGACACGCACCGCGCGCGCCGTACCGACGCGGCGTTTGCTCAGCATGCCGCACCGTTTCTGTCGCGTTTGCTGCCCTGCCGCACGCCGGTCCATATCGCCGCCGAACAGGTGGGCGAGTTCTGCCGCATGGCGCTGCCCGTGCTGCGCGAATACACCGATCTCACCGCCCCCGCCGTGCTCGATACCGTGGCGCCCGAGCCGAGTTTTGCTATGGCAATCGGTGTCGACGACGGACTTGTGACCTGCAAAATCACGGTTGCCTACGGCGACTGGTCGGCGGATCTCTTTAGCCTGGGTGCTCCGGGAAGCCCCTTCGAAGACCAGCGCCCCGGCGTGCCGCCCCGCGACGTGGTAGCGGAGTTTCGCGTTATGGATACGGCTGCCATGTACTTCGATTTCCACGAGGGCGGTCTGGCGTTTGAGGAACGCGACGACGAGAGTCTGTTCTGTCTGCTCACCGAGGGTCTGTCTGCGCTGTCCGAGCTGGGCGAGGTTATGCTCAGCGACCGCCTGCGCCAGATCTCGGTGCGTCCCGCGCCCAAGCTCTCGGTGCGCGCGACCGTCAAGAGCAACCTGCTCGACGTTGAGCTGGGCGCGAGCGGGCTTTCGGCGGCAGACCTTGCCATCTATCTCGACTCGTACAAGCGCCACCAGACGTTCGCACGCCTGACCTCCGGCGACATCGTGCGTCTGGACGAGGGCGCCCGCGCCGCGTTTGGCCTTGCCGAGGACCTGGGTGTCGATGCCATCGACCTGCTCGACGGCGTGTCGCTTCCCGCATCGAGCACCCTGTTTGTCGATAGCATGCTCGCTCGCACGCCCGCGCTCGAGGCCGATCGCGATGCTGCATTCCGTCGCACCGTCGAGCGCTTGGACACACTGGGCAAGATGGACTTTACGGTGCCGGCCTCGCTCAAGGCCACGCTGCGTGGCTACCAGGTCGATGGCTACCAGTGGCTCGGTTCGCTCGAGCACCTGGGGCTCGGCGGCATCTTGGCTGACGATATGGGCTTGGGCAAAACACTGCAGATGATTGCGCATATCCTAGCGCGCGTGGAGGCGGGGGATACCAAGCCCGCACTCGTGGTATGCCCGGCATCGCTCGTGTACAACTGGACTGCCGAGCTGGAGCGCTTTGCGCCTTCGCTCGACGTGTGCGCCATCGTGGGCGCCAAGGCTCAGCGTCGCGTGCAAATTGCCGGCGTGGCCGAGCACAACGTGGTCGTGACCTCGTATGACCTCATGCGTCGCGATATCGACGAGTATGCCGAGCAGGACTTTGCCCGTGTGGTGCTCGACGAGGCCCAGTACATTAAAAACCCGCTCACCCAGGTGTCACGCGCCGCCAAGCGCCTGCCCGCCGGTGTGCGCTTTGCCCTGACGGGCACGCCCATCGAAAACCGCCTGTCCGAGCTCTGGAGCATCTTCGACTTTTTGATGCCGGGCCTTTTGGGCACGCGCGAGTCGTTTGCCAAGCGCTTTGAGAGCCCGGTCGAACACGCCGAGGGCGATAGCGCCGCTCGCCTGCAGGCGCTCGTGTCGCCGTTTGTGCTGCGCCGCGTTAAGGAAGACGTGGTGGCCGACCTGCCCGAGAAGATCGAGGACACCGTCATGGCGCAGCTCACCGGCGAGCAGCGCAAGCTCTATCTGGCCAACCAGGACCGCATCGCCCAGCAGGTGCAGCATCGCGAGGCCAACGAGTTTAAGAAGGACAAGCTCAAGGTGCTCGCCGAGCTCACCAAGCTGCGCCAGATCTGCTGCGACCCTCATCTACACTACGAGGACTACAAGGCGGGGAGCGCCAAGCTCGATGCTTGCATGGAACTCGTTCACGGAGCTCTCGACGGCGGACACCACATTCTGCTGTTTAGCCAGTTCACGGGCATGCTCGATATCATCGGTAAGCGCCTGGCCAAGGAGGACATCGGCTTTCTTAAGCTCACGGGCGCTTCGTCCAAGGAGAACCGCGCCAAGATGGTCGCGCAGTTCCAAGCGGGTGAGGTTCCGGTCTTTTTGATTTCGCTCAAGGCGGGCGGCGTGGGCCTTAACCTGACGGCTGCCGACGTGGTCATCCACTACGACCCGTGGTGGAACGTGGCGGCGCAAGACCAGGCGACCGACCGTGCCCACCGCATTGGCCAGCAGCACACCGTGACCGTGTACAAGCTCATCGTCAAGGACACGATTGAGGAGCGCATCATGCAGATGCAGGAATCAAAACGCGACCTGGTCAACAGCGTGCTCGGCGGCGACGGTATCTCGTCGGCGCTGTTTACCCGCGAGGATGTCCTGGCGCTGCTGGGCGGCGACGGGCGCTAGCCTGCGCAGATGGCGACCGGGACTGCCGAGGTGGCTCCAGATTGCCGGCGCGCCCTGACCCCGGGCGCTCGCCTCGCTCGTTATGTGTTCATTTGCCATGCCGTGGATGGTTCGTTTGCCTTTGGGCATAAGAAGCATCGAGAACATTGGCACATCAGCAAAGGAGAACATCATGGCGAAATTCTTTAAGGACCCCGACGGCAAGCTCATTGCCGCCCTTGGCGACGACGTTGCAACCCCTGCCGGCTGCACGGAGCTGACCGCGAACACCGAGGACGCGGCGCACGAGAAACACGTGCCCGTCGTCGAGAGCGAGCGCGACGGCCACGTGATTCGTGCGCGCGTGGGCTCGGTCGAGCACCCCAGCCTGCCCGAGCACTATATCGAGTGGATCGCGCTTGAGGCCGAGGGCCGTCTGGAGGTCCATTACCTCCAGCCCGGCATGAAGCCCGCGACGTTTTTTGCCGGCGGTTCCAAGACTGGCACCGTCTATGCCTATTGCAACCTGCACGGGCTGTGGTCCGCGACGTTCTAGGAGCGTGCCCCCGCTCGGGGTATCATAGCTAGCATATGCACATGCAAGCGCCGACTGCATCTTGCGGCCGGCGCTTTTACTACGATAACGACGGTTTACGACGGAAAGGGCTGAGCCATGAAGCTCGCACTTGCACAGATCGATATGCGCCTGGGTGATATTGAGGGCATCTGCGGCCGCATCGAGGATCAGGCGCGCCTGGCCCACGAGCGCGGTGCGCGCGTGCTGTGCGTGCCGGCCCCGCTCTTTATGGGCGCCCTGCCCGGCGGCCTGGTGGGCGCTGCCGACTTTGAGCACGATATGCTCGCCGGCCTGACCGGCGTCGCTGAGCGCATCCAGGAGCTCGACATGATCTGCATCGTGCCCGCGGCGGTTTCGTTTGAGGGGCAGCCCCTGCTCGACTACATGATGCTCAAGGACGGTCGCGTGGTGCCCGCGCGCGCAAGCATTGCCCTGCAGCGCGGCGAGAACAACGACGCGCGTTGGGCGCCGCCGGTGTTCGACGTGGACGGCGTGCGTATCGCGGTGATCTTCGACCTGGACCGCGAGCTCGAGATGCTGCCGACCGGCGTCGACCTCATTGCCTATTTCCAGTTCAACGCGTTCGATATGACCAACCGCGAGACCGCCGCCGTTGCTGCCGTGCGCAGCGGAGCCTACCGCAAGATCGCATCCAAGCGCAGTGTGTGGTTTGCCTGCATGGCGCCGGTCGGCGCGTACGACGAGTCGGTGTATACCGGCGGGTCGTTTGTGCTCGATGACTGCGGCCGCGTGGTGGCCCAGGCGCCGTGTTTTGAGGAAAGCCTACTGGTTCAGGAGATTCAGCGCGGCGTGATGCTCGACGCTCTGGAGGACCATGAGCTGCCCGAGTTTCGCTCGGAGGAGTGGCTGTGGCAGGCGCTGGTGCTCGCCGTGCGCGACAACGCCCGCGCCCATGGTACGTCGCGCGCCGTGGTGGCGCTCGAGGGCGACTTGCCGTCGTCTTTGCTGGCGGCGCTTGCCGTCGACGCCCTGGGTCCGCGCAATGTGATCGGCCTGGTGCTGGGGCGCAACCGCATCTTTACGCCGGCACAGGAGGAGGCCGAGGCGGCTCGCTGTGCCGCCGTCCGTGCCATTGCCGAGCGCCTGCATATTCGCACGGTTGAGCGCGATGCGCCGGATGCGGCGCGCGTGCTTGACCGCGACGTGTCGGCGGGCGACGCCGAGCGCCTGCGCTCGCGCACGCTGGGGCTCATGCTGGAGGATACCGCGCTCGAGCTGGGAGCGATGGCGCTGAGCCCGCTGTCCAAAACCGAGTACGCGCTGGCGGCGCCGGCGCTTTGCGGTGGTTACCAGGGCGATTACGCGCCCTTTGGCGACGTATATCTGTCGACGCTCGAGTTTGTGGCGCGCGTGCGCAATCGTACGTCTGCCGTGGTGCCGCAGGAGCTCGTGACGCTCAATGCGGTGGAGGATTGCATGGAGCGCGTGCTGGCGCAAGCGCTTTCGACGCTTAATGGTCCGGTTGACATGCTCGACCGCGCGGCGCAGCTGCTCGGTGGGCTTGAGCCGGGCGAGGTCGATGGAACGCTCGAGTCGCACGTGGACCGCAATCGTCCTTTCGACGATATCCCGATGGCTACCGGTAAACCCGAGGCATGTTCGCTACTGTTGATGCTCGTGCGCCAGGGCGAGGCCGCTCGCCGCCAACTGCCGACGGCACCGATTGTCTCGGCCCGTTCGTTTGCCGAGCGCTCCTGGCCGTATATGCTCGCGTGGTCCGATCTGGGACTTAGCGGTAAAGAGCGCATGACGGTCGACTCGCTGGCACGCGCGGAGGTACGCCGCTACGCCGACGAAGATACGAGCGAGCGCATGCGAAACGAGATGATGGGCGTGCTCGGTGAGCTGCTGGGTATTTCGCCCGAGCAGATGGAGGAGCTGCGTTCCGAGGACGGTCAGCGCCGTCTGCACGAGGGCATGAAGAAGTTTGAGGGCGAGGTCCAGGATGCCATCGATAAGATGATGGGCGGTCAGGGTGGTCCGCAAGGTGGACCGATGCCGCATCCGCCGGTGGATCCTCGTCAGTTCCCGTTTTTCAGCCAAAACTAGCTATGGGATAGGACCAAAGCTACGCGGTTTTACCAAACCGCGTAACGAGTCGACGCTGCGCGAGCCCCTGCCGGGCAATCTGCCGCTCAAACCGTCGCTTGCGTACAGAAGTACGCGGCGCTCCTCTTTCGCGACACCTTGCCACGGCAGGGACTCGCTCGCTGACTTATGCTCAACCTATGGTTCAACCTTGCTTGCTATATATGGACCCCGTTGTGTTATTCTAGAACAGACGTTCGTGAATAGTGCGCGGGGCCTTGCCTTGCGCTCGGCAAAAGGCGAGGGGAGGCTGGCTTGGTTATCTTGGGTATCGACCCCGGTTTGGCCCATACGGGTTGGGGGATTATCGAGGAACGGCGCGGCGAGGTTCGCTGCCGTGCCTACGGTTGTATCGAGACCAGCGCGGGCAGTCCGCTCGCGGTGCGCCTGTCGCACATTGCCCGCGACCTTAAGGACGTCGTCGAGCGGTACCGCCCCGATACCGCGGCCATCGAGAGCATCTACTTTGGCGCCAACGTCCGTTCGGCCATCCCCACGGCGCATGCCCGCGGCGCCGCACTTGTGGCGCTTTCGGAGTGCGCGCTCGAGATTGGCGAGTACACGCCCATGCAAATCAAACAAGCTGTGGTGGGCACCGGTGCCGCAGATAAGCGGCAGGTCGCCTACATGGTGCGCACGCTCACACAGCTCGACCACGACCCGCATCCCGACCATGCCGCCGATGCCCTGGCCTGCGCTATCTGTCATGTAAACCTCAGCCGCACCCGTGCCCTCACCGGTGGCGAGTTCTATCAACAGAGAGGAACCGGATACTAATGATTTCCCAGCTCCATGGAACGCTTGTCGAGGCCACGATGAGCTCGGCCGTCGTTGATGTGTCGGGCGTGGGCTTTGAGCTCGGCATCTCGGGCAGCACTGCGGCAACGTTGCCGACGCCCGGCGGTGAGGTCCGCCTCTACACGCGCATGCAGGTGCGTGAGGACGCCATGACGCTCTTCGGTTTTGCCTCCAAGGACGAGCGCACGATGTTCGACCGGCTCGTGTCTGTCTCGGGCGTTGGTCCGCGCCTGGCGCTCGCCGTGCTCTCCACCTATACCGTGGGACAGCTGTATTCCCTGGTAATGGCCGAGGATGACAAAGGCATGGCCAAGGTGCCCGGCGTGGGCAAAAAGACGGCGCAGCGCCTGATCTTGGAACTCAAGAGCACCTTTGCCAAGGACAAGGGCTTTGTGCCGGTCGACGTGATTCCCGGACAGGTTGCGATGCCCGTGCCCGCCGCCGCTCCCTCTGCCATCGACGATGCCCGTGCGGCACTCCTTTCCATGGGCTTTAGCCCGCAGGAGACCGATGTCGCCCTGAGCGGGTATGATGGGCAGGATATGCGTGTCGAGGACCTGCTCGGCGCGGCGCTTAAGCGACTCGGAATGGATGCGTGATGTGGGAAGCCGATGACTCTCAGGACCTGTGGGCGACGCCCGGCAACTCGCCGGCGGCATCCATGGCGCACGGCGAGCGCATGGTGGGCTCGGAGCTGACGCCCGAGGACCTCGATGTCGACCGCACCTTGCGCCCTCAGCGCTTGGACGACTACTGTGGCCAGGAGCACATCAAGCAGAGCCTGCGCGTGTTGATCGAGGCAGCTCAGAGCCGTGGCGAGACGCTCGACCACGTGATCTTCTCGGGCCCTCCGGGCTTGGGCAAGACCACGCTGGCCACCGTTATCGCCAACGAGCTGGGCGCCCAGATTAAGACGACGAGCGGTCCGGCCATCGCGCGAACCGGTGACCTGGCGGCCATCCTTACCAACCTGCAGCCGGGCGACGTTCTGTTTATCGATGAGATCCACCGCCTCAACCGTTCGGTCGAGGAGGTCCTGTATCCCGCGATGGAGGACTTTGCGCTCGATATCGTGATCGGCAAGGGTCCGGCGGCGCGCTCGATTCGCCTGGATATCCCCAAGTTTACGCTGGTGGCGGCCACGACCCGTTCCGGTATGCTCACGGGCCCGCTGCGCGACCGCTTTGGCATCTCGTATCGCCTGGATTACTACACCGTCGAGGAACTCGCCCAGATCGTGACGCGCTCGGCGACCATCTTGGGCGTGACGATTGACCACCCCAGCGCGCTCGAGATCGGCTCGCGTTCGCGTGGCACGCCGCGTCTTGCCAACCGTCTGCTCAAGCGCGTGCGCGACTACGCGCAAGTGCGCGGCAACGGTCCCATCGAGCTCGACATCTGCCGTCAGGCGCTCGAGTTCTTCGAGATCGACGAGCTCGGTCTGGACTGGATGGATATTCGCATTTTGGAGACGCTCGCCAAGACGTTCTCCGGCCGCGCCGTGGGCCTGACCACGCTTGCCAGTGCGGTAGGCGAGGACCCGGGCACGCTCGAGGATGTCTACGAGCCCTATCTGCTGCAGTGCGGATTGATGATTCGAACGCCGCAGGGGCGTCAGGCAACCCTTCGCACCTTTGAGCATTTGGGCATCGAGCCGACCGTCTAGGGGCCTTTGTGCCAGCGCGTCTGTAGGCTATCGCTGGGCATCGGGTAAACATATCGCCGTTCGTCGGTTATGGGCGTTTTACTATTGCGCGCGCGTGCTATGCTGGATTGGTCTTTTTCTCATCCGGTAACGAAAGGACCGCCCATGCCTACTGACATCGAAATCGCACGTTCTGTTACGCCGCTGCCCATTACCGAGGTGGCCAAGAACGCCGGCGTCGACGTTAAGCATCTGATTCCGTACGGCTTTGACAAGGCAAAGGTCGACTATTCCCTGCTCAACGAGCCAACTGATCACCAGGCCAAGCTTGTCCTCGTGACCGCTATCAACCCCACGCCCGCGGGCGAGGGCAAGACCACTACGACCATCGGTCTGGCCGACGGCCTGCGTCGTCGCGGCGTCAAGAGCGCCGTGGCCCTGCGCGAGCCTTCGCTCGGTCCCGTCTTTGGCGTGAAGGGCGGTGCCGCCGGTGGCGGTTGGGCCCAGGTCATCCCCATGGAGGACATCAACCTGCACTTTACCGGCGACTTCCATGCCATTGGTGCCGCCAACAACCTGCTGGCCGCCATGCTCGACAACCATATTCAGCAGGGCAACCAGCTCGGCATCGACGTTAAGCGCATCACCTGGAAGCGCGTCGTCGACATGAACGACCGTCAGCTGCGCCACGTCATCGACGGCATTGGCGGCAAGGCCCAGGGCGTGCCGCGCGAGGACGGCTTCGACATCACCGTCGCCTCCGAGGTCATGGCAATCCTGTGCCTGTCCACGAGCATCAACGACCTCAAGGAGCGCCTGGGTGAGATTGTCGTCGGCTACAGCTATGCCGGCGAGCCCGTCCGCGCCCGCGACCTCAAGGCTCAGGGCGCCATGGCGGCCCTGCTTAAGGATGCGCTCAAGCCCAACCTGGTGCAGACGCTCGAGGGCACGCCTGCGTTTGTCCACGGCGGCCCCTTCGCCAATATCGCCCATGGCTGCAACTCCATCATGGCCACTCGCATGGCCATGCGTTTTGGTGACGTTGCGATTACCGAGGCCGGCTTCGGTGCCGACCTGGGTGCCGAGAAGTTCCTCGATATCAAGTGCCGCATGACGGGTGTTCGCCCCAGCGCCGTCGTGGTCGTCGCGACTGCCCGCGCGCTTAAGTACAACGGCGGTGTCGCCAAGGCCGACCTCAACGAGGAGAACCTCGAAGCCCTCAAAGCCGGCATGCCCAATCTGCTGCGCCACGTCGACAACATCCAGAACGTGTATGGTCTGCCCTGCGTGGTCGCCATCAACCGCTTCCCGACGGATACTGAGGCCGAGCTCGAGCTTATCGAGTCCGAGTGCCAGAAGCTCGGCGTCAACGTTAAGCTGTCTGAGGTCTGGGCCAAGGGCGGCGAGGGCGCGCTTGAGTTGGCCGATGAGGTCATGCGCCTGATCGAGCAGCCGAGCGAGCTCAAGTTTGCCTACGAGGACGGCGCCGATGTGGCCGACGCCCTTGAGGCCGTTGCCACCAAGGTCTACCGCGCCGACGGCGTCGACTTTACGCCGGCTGCCAAGCGCCAGCTTGCCGAGCTGCGCGAGAACGGCTTTGGCAACCTGCCGGTGTGCGTGGCCAAGACGCAGTACAGCTTTAGCGACAACGCCAAGGCGTTGGGTGCCCCCGAGGGCTTCCGCATCACGGTACGTGAACTCAAGGTTTCCGCCGGCGCCCACTTTGTGGTCGCGCTGACCGGTAGCGTTCTGACCATGCCGGGCCTGCCCAAGGTTCCCGCGGCCGAGAACATTGACGTCGACAACGACGGCAACATCACCGGCCTGTTCTAAGCCCGCTGCCCATAGCCGCTTGCCCGCCCCGCCGCGCCCCAAGGCCCGGCGGGGCTTTTTGATCCCAAGGGGGCGGAAGAAAACGGATTATGTTGGGGCTGCTGGGTCAATAAAGCTGCGTGTACGGGGTCGCCCGCTCAAAACTATGCCGGTTTACTACGATGAACCGGCATCCTTCGACCACACCTGCGTTTTCTGAAAATGAGCGGATCATCTACCTGCGGTTTTGTTTTTGCGTAAATTGATGTGCTCGGCTCGGGCCGATTCATCGTAGTAAACCGGCATAGTTTTTGGCGCGGCGTCAATGTTGCGCAACAAGAATGGGGATTTCTCTCGTACGGTGTAGTTGGAAGAACTGCGCGCGGGCGTTTGCGCCGCGCAAAGAGACGGGAGATGCGATGTATTGCACCAAGTGCGGAGCTCAGATACCCGACGGCTCCATGTTCTGTACGAGCTGCGGCGCTCCTGTGGGCGGGGCCGAGGACCAGGCGGAGCCTGTGGCGTTTCCGGTAGGGGATACGCCGGCGACCGCTCCTGCGGGGCAGCACGCCCCTCTGGGTGTCCCGGCTCATATGGCAGCGCAGCCTCGTTATGAGGAGCCTATGACCGAGCCTGTCGAGGCCGCTCAGCCGTTTGTTCCGACGCTGCAGCCCAAGAAACCCAAGCACAAGGGCCGTATCGTCGCGGCCGTTATCGGCGGCGTGGCCGTTGTCGCCATTGTTGCCGCTATCGTGATCGTGCCGCGCATCGGCGCATCTTCCGAGGTAACCTCGGGTGGCAAGGGCTACGTTGTCTGCGCGTGCGAGACTAAAGTGCTGCCCAAGAACAGCAAGGGCAAAAAGCTCAACAGCTATACCGTCGAGTTGGCGCCTGCGAATGGCAAGGGCAAGAGCTACACCATCAAGGTCGATGGCGAGGACGGCTTTGCCATGGAGGACTTTGGCGAGCTGCCCGACCAGAAGTACCAGATGACCATCACCTCGGGCAAGGGCAAAAAGAAGAGCACGACCACCATGAAGGTCGACTATACCAAGGAAGGTTCGGACGCCCCCAAGAGCGTTGAACTCACGCAGTCCAAGAAGGAAGCCAAGGCCTCTGCCAAGGCAGCAGTCAAGACGGCAAACGAGCTATTTACCGACAAGATCCTTGAGTACCAGAAAAAGTACGGCGAGGGCGAGGCCGTTGAGGTTTCTCAATCTACGTATGGAGCCCAGGGTGTTGCCTATGCCAAACTTGTTGACTTTGATGGCGACGGCCAAGATGAGCTACTGATTGAGTATTCCGATGAACCGGTTGATTTTGAGGACAAGGCTGCCTCTGCGAATCTTGAGGTCTGGGCGTATAAGAACGGCGAGATTGAGAAGGTCTACACGCCAGAGGCAATCGTGGGCACTCAGCAAGCGTGCGTGACTTTAGGTGCTACTGAATATGCGGGTAATATTGGATTTACGCAGTGGTTTGACCATGGGAAGGAAATTAAACAAAGCGACGTCTCTGGCGAAAGTGGCCCTTCTACTCATGAATACCAAGTTAAATTCATCGGGTATGATGGTCAATCATTCAAGGCAATGACGGACCTTATTGATCTGAGGGAATTCAACTCTGGTTTTTCTGGCGTTTATGGCGTGCTATTTTCCGATAAGGACTTGGTAAACGAAACCATCGCATCGGTCGCCACGACGCTGGAACAGCTGAAGTCGAAGGACGATGACAGTGAGCAGGTGGGCTACGAGGCTGTTTCCGCCACGCAGGATGTCGACTTTACGGCTGCAGTTGGCGAAGGCCCGCTGAATCCGTCTCCCGATGACACGTGCCAGATCACGGCTACGTGGACTTATCCTCAGGTGAAGGGCCAAGGCGTGGGCGTCGCCAAGTTCAACAAGGACATGGTCCAGCTTGTTGCGGACACACTCGACGCGAGCAAGCGGGCCTCGATGGATGACGAGGACAGCCGCGTGACCATGGTGTACACGGCCGAGATCGTCTCGATTGACGGCGATATCGCCTGCGTGCGCACCTACACCGATAGCTATCAACCTCCGTATCGATCGGAGCGAGTAACGAGGTCGGCGTACTATAACCTTAAGACAGGTGAGCAGGTCTCGCTTGAGGATTCGCTTGCGCAGCATGGCCTTTCGTTCGACACCCTCAAGAGCGAGGCCAAACAGGCGATCAAAACGGCCAAGCCGAACTTGGATTCTGTATCCGAAGACAACATCGACGATGACGACAACTTTACTGAGGAGCATTTCTACTACGACGGCAAAGGCTACATCATCGTCCTCGATACCGGCGAGTTTGACTGCATGGCCTGGGATACGCACGATTTGGTGGCACACGCCTTCGACTCGAGTTATACCAGCGGCCAGGATGTAACGCCCGAGCGAGCGAAGGCTACATACGTGCCCAACGAATAGAACAAGGCGTCAAGCAACGAATTGAACAGTCCCCGGCAACGCCAGATATAGCGTCGCCGGGGATTATTTTGTCCGAGGCTTTTGCGCGGGTAGAATGCATGGATAACTTGATGCTTACGGGCGACGGAAAGGAATCGTTGCATGGACCAGGATAAGACGACCGTAATGGGCGGATATGGCTCTCCACAGGCGGGCGACAGTGCCGATGCGACGCGTGTGGTGCAGAATCCTCGATATGCTTCGCCCGACGCGACGCAGGTTTCGGCCAATCCTACGCGCGCTGTGAACTATGGCACGTCGTCACAGGACCCGTATGGTGTCTCGGTGCAGAGCCCCTACGGTGCCTCGTCGCAGAGCCCCTACGGCAACGCGGCGGCAGATCCTTATGATGACCTGCTGCATAATCCCATTCCGCAACCTCAGCAGACGACATATATGCCGCGCACGGCGCAGCCGCGCTACGAGTCGCGCGACCGATATGCACGCGAGCCGTATCGCGAGTATCCCAAGTCCATTCCTCAGTACGGTGAGGACGAGGAGAAGAAGCCTTCGCGTTCGTCGAGCGTGATCAAGAAGATTCTGATCGTGCTGGCGATTTTCTTTGCCCTGTCGGTTGTGTTTGCCATTGTGTCAGGCATACTCAACAAGCGGGGTGCCACGACCGACACCACGACCGAACAGACCGAGGCCACCTCATCGGCTGTGGTTGACCTGAGCGATATCCCGGGGCAGTATTGGTCCAATGCCAAGAAGCTCCTCAAGTCGCGCGGGGCCGACCTTTCGAACGCCGTCATCCTGACCGATGACGGCTCGACGC
This sequence comes from uncultured Collinsella sp., assembly GCA_934658705.1. Taxonomy (GTDB): domain Bacteria; phylum Actinomycetota; class Coriobacteriia; order Coriobacteriales; family Coriobacteriaceae; genus Collinsella. The sequence goes on from CAKUHP010000001.1 coordinate 50,657, forward strand.
CCGTCGTCGATGCCAATTGGATCGTTACGTCTGCCTACTATAACGACAACGGCAACTTGGAGGTCCAGCTCACGCGCAAGGACAGCTCGTCGGGCAATGTGTCCGACGATCAGGGCGCTGCGGACAGCTCGAGCTCCAATTCGCTGGAGGACCTAAGCAACAAGGCCCAAGAGCTGGGGGATAAGGCCCAGCAGCTGGGCGATACGGCTCAGAATCTCGGCGATACCGCGCAGAACCTGGGCGATATGGCAACGAACGCCTGGGACACCCTGCAAAACGGCATTTCGGGCGCGCAGGGCAATTAACAGCTAAGCGGGCTACAGCTGCTCGGCTGGACGCTCGGGCGAGCTAAAGCCCGAATCGAACGTGACGACGCACGAGGCGTCGGGCCTGCGCTCGTGCACGATACGCGTGACGAGCTCCAGCAGCTCCTCGTCGGATATGTCAAAGCCGTCGGGGCGCACCAGGTCAAAGGACACAAAGCCGTCGTGCTCATGCAAGTCGTGGATGGAAAGCGCGGGATCGATCTGCATAACACCGCGCTTGACCCAGCCGAGCAGGTCGTCGCCGGTGGTGGCGATGGGGTCGCAGTGCAGCGTGATGTCGATGCCCATCTGATGTTTGATGTCGTGTTCGATGGTGTCCAGGATCTCGTGGTGTTCAAAGGCATCGCCCTCGCCGGGCATTTCCACGTGTGCGCTGGCAAACTGACGGCCGGGGCCGTAGTCGTGCACCATGAGGTCGTGTGTGCCCAAGACCTGGGGGTACGACATAATCCTGTCGCGGATTTCCTGGACGAGCTTGGGGTCGGGCGCTTGTCCCAACAGCGGGCTGATGGCGTCGCGCACCAGGCCCATGCCGCTGATGCAGATGAAGATGCCCACGCCCAGGCCTGCCCAGCCATCGAGGTCAAAGCTAGTCGTCTGCGAAATAAGCGCCGCCGCTAAGACCGAGCCCGAGGTGATGACATCATTCTTGGAGTCCTGCGCCGTGGCGATGAGTGTCTCGGAATCGATGCGGTTGCCCAGCGTGCGGTTGAATGCCGCCATCCAGAGCTTAACGAGCATGGACAGGACAAGGGCTGCCATGGAGAGCGCCGAATACGCGGTGGGGGAGGGCTTGATGATCTTGGTGACCGACTCCAGGATCAGGTTGATGCCGACGGCGCAAACGAGAACGGCGACAAACAGCCCCGCTAGGTACTCGTAGCGGCCGTGGCCATAGGGGTGGCCTTCGTCGGCCGGGCGGCTGGCAAGTCGGAATCCGAGCAGGCTCACGATGTTGCTCGAGGCATCGGAGAGGTTGTTGAAGGCGTCGGCGATAAGCGAGACGGAGCCCGCGAGCAGACCCGCGATGCCCTTGGCTAGGCACAGGGTAATGTTGAGGCCAATGCAAATGAGGCTTGCGGCAAAGCCCGCGTTGGTGCGGCGGGAAGCATCGACCGGTTCGCTCTCGCTGCCCGGAACAAGCGTATGTACCAGCCGATTTACAAATAGCATAACGATCGTCCTCACAATCATGTTTAAGGGGATAGTGTAGCTCGCACAGACGCAACGTGTACCGATGCTCAGAAAATGCAGCAATGGTCTGCTGGAGCTAACGGGTGCGAGGCGGAGGGGGACGACCGCCCGCGCACCCTCGAGTTCACTGCGCCTTCCCGTCCGACCGAGTGCTCCATTTTGGGCCACATGGGTATTGGCATGTGCCTGTTTGCTCGACATACTTAATGTCGACAGCCCCTGTGCAAAGGAGGACGTTTCCATGGACGAGATGTTTGCCATTAAATGCCAAAACTGCGGCGGCCCCATGTATTCGCACCAGGCTAAACGCAGCTTTGAGTGCGCCTATTGCGGCACGGTCGTTCCGTGGCAGGCCGATGCGGGGGAGCCCAAGAGCGCCCTGGGCATTCGTCATACGCCGTTGACGGTGGTTGACGGGCTGCTTAAGCTCACGCACGTCTCGCAGCTCGAGCGCCCGGAGGACCCGGACTGGTATTTCTTTAATTCGTACTGGCGCAATCAGTCGGTTCTGGAGCATCTGCTGTGGGAGGACCGCGGCACGGCTCAGGAGTTCCAAGAAGCTACGCATGTGAGCATCCCGTGCCCCTTCTGCGGCGCATCCTTTGAAGGCGAGTCCACTCAGCGCGTGTTTGAGTGCCCGTCATGCGGCAATAAGATCGGCGTTGCCGACCTGCTTAAACCCGGTACCTTTAGTAAGCGCCTGACCATGGGCGTGGGTGCCGAATACGTTCCCGAACAGGGCGTCCCCTGTGAGATATCGCCGCAGCAGGCACGTGCCAACGCGCTGCAGCTGGTGCGCCAGTACCCCGACGCCTTTGCCGGGCACGACGTGGAAGACGCGATTCAAAATGACATGATGCTCTTCTACTTCCCCATGGCGCTCGCGGACTTGCGCATGATGGCGTCCTTCCCGGGCAAGGGCCTGAGCAAGGAGACCTTGGTGTACTACGAGGTACTCGATTGGGCGTATCCGCGGGCAAACTACCTGGACGTTCGTCTTATGGGCATTTTGGAGCCGTGGGACTTTGGCAAGGTGGGGTCGTTCGATCCTGCCATGCAGGAAGGCGACTTCCGCGTTGTCTCCGTCGATGCGTCCACCAAGGACCAGGTGGTTATTGATAAGTTGGCGCTCGATATTGCTGGCAACGATGCCGAGGCGGTGCTGGGGCTCAATAAAAAGAGCATCCGCACCTGGGCGCGCAAGGCCCGCAAACACAAGGACGGTCTGGTTATGGTGCCGGTCTACTTTGTCGACCGTCCGGCAACGGACAGCCGCGACGGCGAGCAGGTGCGCATTGCCGTGAACGGCCAGACGGGCCGTGCGGCCGCGGTGGTGTTTAGCGACAAGCGCGAGACGCATGTGGTGGCACCGCTCAATCCTAGTGTGATGCTGTCGAGCGAAAGCACCGTGCACGCCACGCCCATCGAGGTCAAATACGTCAAATCGCCGTTTTTGTACCAGATCGTGCGACGTGGGGGTGGCGAGCAGCCACGGCAGGTGGCGGCTGCAGCCGAGGGCTCCTATCGAGAAGAAAAGCCCAAGCGCAGGGGCTTGTTCGCGGCGATTTTTGGGAAGTAGGGGAGTGAGAGCTACTGTCCGGTCGTTTAACAGGTGCTAGATGTAAATAAACGGTGGAGCGGCTGCAGAAGATCCACCTCGCCGGGTAAAATCATGTTGTGCCGCGGAACCCGCTCCTCAGCTAGTCACACTTCGGAAGCGCGGGCAACGCAGGTGCTATCGTCTAAAGGGCCGGGTGCAACCGGCCCTTTTTTGTGGCAGCCAACGGGCCTACATCAGACGAAGGTCGCGTGTTTACCTGTCAGGTCATGCTCGCCGGTTATAGCAAGGATATCGTCGCCGGCGTCCATGACTGGTATTGTTTTATAGCGTTGCCGTCTGCCACGATGGTGTGCCATCCCGAGGACGGCAGAGGGGCTTCGAAGACCAGTGCAGTGTGCGGGCCCACGGTGTTTCGCTCTGTGACGAACGGACCTATGACGGTGCATTCTGTAATCAACATTTGTTTGGCCTCCTCATACCCTCACGCTGGCAGACGCCACCTTTGCCTTAGACACGATTTAAAACAAACATTGTTCTATCAGCTTTTTGCCGCGCAGGGTGTCGACCCACTCCTGCGGGATGGCGTCCATACCGTATGCCACACCCGCGAGGGCGCCGGCGACGGCTGCGGTGGTGTCGGTATCGTCGCCCAGGTTGACGGCGGTGAGCTCGCACTCCTCGTAGCTGGTGGTGTTCACAAAGCACCAAGTAGCGGCTTTAAGCGTGTCGCGCACGAAGCCGCCGGACCTGATTTTGTGCTCGGGCACGTCTTTCAGGTGGAGCGCCCACGAGGGAAGCGCGCCGTTCATCACGCCCCTCATCAGCTCGACAAATATGACGCATGCGTCGGTTGACGTTCTGTGGGCGTGCGTAATCGCGGAGACCTCGCAAATCTCTTCGTCTGTCGCGTCGGTGAACGCCAGGGGAGCGATGCGCATGAGCGAGCCGTTGCCGTTGTCGCGCTCGCCGGAGCCTCCTTTGCCGCTGCGCAGGGCGCGAGCGGTCGTGCCGCCGTAATCGAAAACGCCGTCTATCGTATATTCGCCATTGGCGATCCAGCTCACGAACTTGTTGCGCATGTCCGCGATGTCGATGCGCCCAAGCTCCCTAATCGAGTTACAGGTGGCTAGTGTCATAGACGTGTCGTCGCTCCAGGTGCCGGCGGGTTGCCCGTGCGTGCCGTAGCCGATCATGTCGGTGCATTCGAACGTGCCGCGGGGCCTAAACTCATAAGGGACGCCCAGCGCGTCGCCAACGGCGAGTCCATAGATACAGTCGCGCAGTGTGGCTTTCGGTCTGTCTGTCATGAAAAACTCCTCGTATGCCAGGTGGTGCGGAACGACTTTGGGGACGTCGGCCGTACTGTACTGTTGCCCTTACGCCTCGACGTTCGCCGCTTCGTTGATGGCGCGGTACTCGGCGCTCAGCTCGCGCGCCAGCTCTTCCTTGCTTGGAAGATACGGCAGATATTTGGCGGCAAACACTTGGTCGTTGTCTTCGGGCAACGTGTACTCGACAATCGAATCGCTTTTGTCCGCGCAGAGCACGATGCCTATGGGTGGATTGTCGCCTTCGTTCATGAGCTCGCGCGTGTAGTAGTTCACGTACATTTGCATCTGGCCCAAGTCCTGATGCGTGAGATCATCGGTTTTAAGGTCGATGAGTACAAAGCAGCGCATCAGATAGTTGTAAAACACAAGGTCAATATAGAAGTGGCGACCATCGAAGGCGATGCGCTTTTGGCGCGCCTCAAAAGCGAAGCCGCGGCCAAGCTCCAGCAGAAACTTCTGAAGATGCGTGATGAGCGCTTGCTCTAGATCGCTCTCGCGAAACGCAGCGTCGTCCGAGAAGCCTAAAAACTCAAGCACATATGGGTCGCGGATGATGTCCTCGGGGCGACGAGCGGGGGCGCTCTTTTGGATTTCCTGAGCGACGGTCTCTTTGTCCTTGCTGGCAAGTAGACGCTCGCGGAACATGGTGTTGATTTGGCGCTCGAGCTGACGTGTACTCCAGCGAGAGTCGGCGCATTCGTTCATGTACCAAGTGCGCGCTTCGGAGTCGGGAATGCGCATCAACCTGCGGTAATGAGTCCAGCTCAATTCGGAACGCAGCGCGTTCCGAATTGGGAACGCAAAATAGAACTGCCGCATGTATCGGAGGTTTCTGGTGTTGAATCCTTTGCCGAAATCCCTGGTCAGCCTAACGGCAAGCTCGTCGATCAACGCCTCTCCATATACGGCACGCTCCTCGCCGCCTTGTTCCTCAAGAATGCTCTTGCCAATTTCCCAATATGCCTCAACCATCGCAAAGTTAACGGCGGTATAGGCCTTGTCGCGAGCAGCGTTGAGAATCGAGGAAACCTGCTTATAAAATCCTTCGGGCACAATCGTCGCTTCTCCGCGGTTTGCCAGTTCGCCCATCACCATCGCCCACTTTCCTCCTGACGGAATGCATATCAAACTGCGTTTAGTTTAAGGCCTCGTGGGGACATGAACTGCGCTGCTGCCCGGCGCCTTCGCGAGGAGGCCTCGAAGCGGCTAAAATGTGAGCGTGGAGACTGTTTTAACTCAACCCACGGAGTGACACGCATGGACAACAATACCCTGCTGTTCCAAGACAAGGGCTCGGGCAGGTTTAAAGACGTTAAGATCTACCCTAACCGCATCGAGGTGCTCAAGAAGGGCGCTCTCGGTGGCATGCGCACCGAGATTGTCTATCTCAAGGACATTGCGGGGGTCAATAGGGTCAAGGGTCGCGACGTTTTCCTGCGTAATCGGCTGCTGACTGCCTGCGCCTTCAGACTTCACAGCCGCGCGAAAGCCCAGGAATTCGTTAACGTGCTGAACTCGGCGATGTGATTGGTAGGATGCGTACTTGGCTATCGATGCCGTCCGTTGTCTTGCTCTAGACTCTAACTTGTTGCGACGGCGCGTTTTGGTCTGCCTGCCTTTGGGGCGTCAGCCAGGCGCGCAGCGATACTGTCGACCGTGACATACGTGCGGCGTCCCTTGCGGTAGCCCCTCAAGATACCCGAGTCGAGCATGTGCGTAATTCTGCTAGGGGAGACGGAAAGCCTTCGGGCGGCTTCTGCTGCCGAAACCGTTTCGCCTTCGACGATGTAGCTTTCGTCGGTCGAAAAAGCGACCATCATGGAGAGTTCGCCGTCGGCGGGGTCATTGAACTGAGCTTCGGGCACCTTGAGCCCGTCTTTTAAAAGAGCGCCCACGTAGGTGCTTGCTGCATCAACCGCCTGCTCTGCCGCTTCGGCTATAGTCTCGCCGTAAGTAAAGCAGCCTGGCAAAGACGAGAACTCAACGTCATATCCGCCTTCGGAATCGACTGTGAGAATTGCTTGGTAAACATAGGTCTTCATATAGATCATTCCTTACTGGTTTGGGCCTAGAGCCAACCGGCAGCCTTTGCAATCTTTCGGTACGTGCCTATCGGTATTTCTTTTTTGGAGGTCGGTACGCTGATTTGGATGCCGTCTTTGCGCACGACAACGTGGCTGCCTTTTCCGGTATAAAGCGTCCACCCTTCCTTTCGGAATCGTTTGAGCACCTGTGCGGGTTCCTGTTCTTTAGGCATGGGACCTCCTTTCGATACTCTAATTGTAAACTATTGATAATAATGGGCAATATAAATATCAAGTATTTATATTTATGAAATGGTGTCTTGTGATTCTGCAAGCTAATGAACGGGCGCTGTTGGACACAAAAACCGGGATGCAAGGAGTCGCACCTTGCATCCCGGTTGAGCTAAAACGGCGCTGCTGCATGCCGTTGGAGCTTTAGCGCTTGATCTCGATGTCGTCGAGCTTGACGTCCATGGCCTCGGTCTTGGCCTCGGCGATGTCATCGGCAAACTCAAGGGATTTCATCATGGTCTCGACGGCGTCCTTGTGCTCTTCGACGTTGTCGATGCGCACGTACACACTGCCGCCGCCCGCCTCGGTGAAGTACTCGGTCGTCACGCCGCCCGAATGAGTGTAGGAAGCGTTGCGCCAGGTCTTGCCGTTGTACTTGACGGGGTCGTTCTCGGTCCACTCAAAGCTGGCATTCCATTTGGCCTCGTAGTCGAACAGTTCGTCGGCGTTCTTGTCGGAGTCAAAGACGGGGATGAAGCGGTCGCTGGCGTGCTCGCTTTCGGTGAACTTAAACTGGGCCCTGTCGGCGGTATCGCCGGCGACGTCGGTGATTTCGACGCCCTCGGGGACCTCGACTTTAAACCAAATGAAGTCGGTCCTCATATCCACGGCTGGCTTTTCCGCTCCGCCGCCACCGCCGCTGCCGGTAGCGCCGCCGCTGCCACCGCAGCCCACCAGGGCAACTGCGGCAAAGAGACTGATGCAGAGGGTGAGAATCGCAAAGGCCTTCTTTTTCATGGTCGTGTCCTCCTCGATCTGTAACCGCCCATGGATTACCTGCCTTTACTGTACGCGCGAGCGGCTCGTTCGGGTGGGCCATGTGTCCCATTCTGGGGGCCGGATTTGCGCCGATAAGTGGCAATATATGCGGACGCAAGAGAGGGGAGGGCCGATGCTGTCGACCCTCCCCGGAGTTGGGTGCCCGCGCTTTTATTGGAACGCGTGCGCGGACGTGCGTGGACTCTTGCTACTTGATCTCGATGCTCGAAATCTCGACGCCGCGGGCCTCGCTCACGGCCGCCTTCATGTCATCGGGGAACTCAATGGAGTTGAGGAACGTCTCAGCTTCTTTCTCGTGAAGGTCGACGTTCCTCATCATGATGTAGATGCTTCCCGTGTCGACGTCGGTAAAGAGGTAGGTATAAGTACCACCATTGTCCTTGCACGTTCCGGTGAGCCATGTCCTGCCGTTGTACTCGACGGGGTCGCCGTCTTCCCACTGGAACGTACCAGTATGCCTTTCGGCCTGCTGGGCAAAGGACTCTTCGGCCGTCATCTTCTCTTCCCAAACGGGGATGAAACGGTCGGTTGAGTTATTCTCGTCTTCGGGGAAGGTGAGTTGGACCCTGTCGGCATTCTTGCCGGCGGAGTCGCTTACGCCGACGCCCTCGGGCATCTCGACCTTAAACCAGACAAAGTCGGTCTTCTTAGCGACGGGGGCCTTTTCCTTGCCCTCGCCCTTGGCGGCACTGCTGCCTCCGCCCGAAGCGTTCCCGCCGCAGCCCACGAGGGCGAGCGCGGCAAAGAGGGCGATGCAAAGGGAAAGGATCGATAGGGTCTTTTTCTTCATGGTGGCGTCCTCCTTGTCTCTTGGTGACATCGCGGTGCCGCAGGGCGTCGGGGCGTTGTTTTCGTTTGCGGCGGATGCCTTTGCGTATGGTGCGGCGATACCTCCGTTCGTGGTTTGCGGCCGTTGCGTGGCCGTGCCCCAACGGGTTCCTTACTTATAGATATGCCCCAGTTTGTGCTGCCGGGGAGTCTCGAAAGGTGGGCCATGTGTCCCATGTTTGTGTGTACGGGCTTGCCGCAAGGCGGGCCTGGCGCTGGGCAAGCGTGCGGCTTGGCTGATTCTCCCAATGTTGCGCAACAGCGATGCCGGCTTAAGGTTTTAGACTTGGCTCTGATAAAGGCTAAACCACGAAAGGTCGAACGATGTTCTGTCAAAAATGCGGACAGCAAGTTCCCGATGGGTCGACGTTTTGCACGCATTGCGGTGCCTCGCTAGCGGGCGGTTCCGCGCCGACGCCCGCGGGCGCTGCTTCGACTTCTGCGCCCACGACCGGCCCGGGCCTGACCCAGTCGATGCCGCCGGTCGCGCCCGCGCCTCAAAAGCCAAAGAGCAAGGCGCCGATTATCGTTACGCTGGCATGCGCTGCCGTGGCGCTTATCGGTTGTGGCACAGTCTTTGCGCTTACGGTGTTCAACGGTTCGAACGACTCGGATACACAGATTTCGGTGATCGATACCGGATCTTCGGACGAGAAAGATTCCTCGGCCAAAAAGAGCGAGAAGACCAAGTCCAAGGGCATGGAGTCCTCGGATGATGAGGCTGTTCCCGAGGACGAGTCGGAGTACTACGGCTCGGGCGATTCGGACGACTATCTGACTGACGTGCATACGTACACGAATGACCGTTACCCATACAGCATGTCGATCCCCACGCGCTTCGAGCAAACTGTCGTGCCGACAAACAGCTGCGGCGCTACGTGGGAGGACCCCGAGACAGGCTTCCTGATTCGGCTTTCGGCTTATTACAACGCGAACGACGAAACTGCGAGCGAGATGCTCAACGACAAAGACACCTCGGGCAAAACCGACCTCTATACCGCGTCAGACGACAACTGGTGCGTGGTTTCATGGCGCGAGGGCGATACGATCATTTACGAGAAGACGATTGTCGCGGATTCGACAATTGCCACGGCGCACCTGGAGTACTCGACCGCGAACCGCGATATGGGATCGAAGATTATCGACACGCTGCTGCCGACGTTCCAGGTGGACTAGGCGCCCGTACCTATAGCCGGCAATCGGAAACGCCGATAGCCAGAGCTCCTGACAGCCTTTGTCTTATGGGTTAGACTGGGCATCGATAAAACCGATGAATGGGACAACCGCTTCCTGGCGTCGTTGTCCCATTTTTATTACGCGTGCCGCCGTGGTGCTCGGCACGGTGGGCTGAGGTGTTTCGATGAGTCAAGAGATGATGGATAAAACCTGTCGCGGTTTTGCCGAGGCGCTGGCTGCGCGCGAGCCCGTTCCGGGCGGCGGCAGCGCGAGTGCATTCGTGGGCGCGTTGGGCGCTTCGCTGTGCGGAATGGTTGCCCGCTATGGTGCGACGAATCCCGCCCTTGCCGATCGCGCGGACGACTTGACGCGCGCGTTTGCACAGGCGGATGAATTGGCTCAGGAACTTGTCGACTTGGTCGCCGAGGACGTTCGTGCCTACGGGCAGGTGTCGGCGGCGTATGGTATTCCGCGCGAGGACCCGTCGCGTGCGGCAGCGATTCAGGATGCGCTGCACGTGGCCGCCATGCCGCCGTGCCGCATTATGGATGCATGCGGGCGTGCGCTGGCGCTGCTCGAGGATATGGCCGACAAGGGTTCGCGCCAGCTGTTGTCCGATGTGGCGTGCGGTGCCGTGTTTTGCCGCGCGGCTATGCAGGGTGCGAGCCTGACGCTCTTTGCGAACACCACGTCCATGAAGGATCGCGCCCGTGCCGAGGAGCTCGAGGCTGCATGTGACGAGCTGCTCGATACGTGGCTGCCGCGCGCCGATGCGCTGGCCCGCCGTGCCGCCGATGCCGCGAGGAAGAGGGGATAGTCATGGCCGAACTGCTGAAGGGTGCTCCCGTCGCCCGCGCGTTGACTGAGGAGCTAGCCGCTCGCTGCGCCGCCCTGTGCGAACAGGGCGTCGTGCCGACGCTTGCTATCGTGCGCGTGGGTGAGCGCGAGGACGATCTGTCCTACGAGCGCGGCGCGCTCAAACGCTGCGAAAAGGTGGGCATCGAGGCGCGTCGCGTTTTGCTGCCTGCCGATGTTTCGCAAGACGAGCTCGTGGCTGCTATCGAGAGCATTAACGAAGACCCTGCTGTGCACGGCTGCCTGATGTTCCGCCCGCTGCCCGCTGACTTGGACGAGGACGCAGTCGCCGCGGTGCTTGACCCCGCCAAGGACGTTGACTCCATGACGCCGGCTTCGCTGCTTACGGCGCTTTCGGGGCGTGGCGATGGTTTTGCCCCTTGTACGGCCGAGGCGGTGTTGGCGATTCTGGATCACTATGGCGTGGAACTGGACGGTGCCAAGATTGCCGTTGTCGGTCGCTCGCTGGTGATTGGGCGCCCCGTTGCCGCTATGCTTACGGCCCGCAATGCCACGGTGACGACGTGCCATACGCATACGCGCGATCTTGCCGCCGAGTGTCGCGCTGCCGATATTGTGGTCGCCGCTGTTGGACGTGCCCGCACGATTGGTGCGGACGCGGTCCGCGAGGGTCAGACGGTCATCGACGTTGGCATTAACTGGGACGAGGCGGCCGGCAAGTTGGTGGGCGACGTCGATTTTGATGCTGTGGAGCCGGTTGTTGGCGCCATCACCCCCGTGCCGGGCGGCGTGGGCGCCGTGACGACGGCGATACTCGCCAAGCACGTGATCGAGGCGGCCGAACGCGCGGCGAAATAGGCGTTTCGCGGCTGTTTAGGGGGTTGGTTAGATACCCCGTGGTCAAAAAATGCCAAATATGAGTACTGTTGCCTTGTTAGTTACATATTTTTGAGATTGATTTAACTCCCTAATGATATTAAGTATCGTTAGGGAGTCTCTTTTATTGGACCTTTGGGGAATTACTTTGCTTAACTTTTGGACAAGTGGGGATTTCTAGCGTCCTGGATTGCGGGATTTGCTGCTACTAAATTTGTGACAGTACTCATATTTGGCATTTTTTGACCACAGGGGTTGCCGGGGTCGCGGTTTCGCCCTTTTTGCGTCGAAGCGATACACTGTTGCCGTTTGATTTCTTCGCTCAAGGAGGATGCGCATGCCGTGTACAACGATTTTGGTTGGTAAGAACGCGAGCTATGACGGGTCGACGCTGGTCGCCCGCAACGAGGACTCGTCCAACGGGGTATTTGAGCCCAAGCGCATGCGCGTGGTGCATCCCGATGAGCAGCCGCGCGTCTATACGAGCGTTCTGAGCCACCTGGCGATCGAGCTGCCCGATAACCCCATGCGCTACACAAGTGTCCCCGACGTCATTCCGGGTCACGGCATTTGGGCCGAGGCCGGTTTCAACGAGCTCAACGTCGGCATGTCCGCAACCGAGACGCTTACCACCAACGAGCGCGTCCGCGGCGCCGATCCGCTCGTCGACTACGTGCCCGCCAAGGGCAACGAGGGCGAGGACGGATACGTTCCGGCACAGCCCGGCGGTCTGGGCGAGGAGGACATGGTGACCCTGGTGCTGCCGTATGCCAAGTCCGCCCGCGATGGCGTGCGTATCCTGGGCGACCTGCTCGAGCGCTACGGCACCTACGAGAACAACGGCATCGCCTTTAGCGACGTGGACGAGATCTGGTGGCTCGAGACCATCGGCGGTCACCACTGGATCGCCAAGCGCGTGCCCGATGACGCCTATGTGACCATGCCCAACCAGCTGGGCATCGACAGCTTTGACTTGGACGATGCCGAGGGCGCCCAGGCCGACCACATGTGCTCCGCCGACCTGCGCGCCTGGATGGCCGAGTGGCATCTGGACCTGACGTTGGGCGTTGAGGGCGATGGCCCAGCTGCGGTCTTTAACCCGCGCGAGGCCTTTGGCTCCCACAGCGACAGCGATCACGTCTACAACACGCCGCGCGCCTGGTACATGCAGCGCTGCCTCAACCCCAGCGACGTGTGGGATGGCCCCGACGCCGACTTTACGCCCGAGAGCGATGACATCCCCTGGAGCCGCGTGCCCGAGCGCAAGGTGACCATCGAGGACATCAAGTACGTGCTCTCCAGTCATTACCAGGGCACGGAGTACGACTGCTACGGCAGCAAGGGTACGCCCGCCACGCGCGGCGCCTATCGTCCCATCGGCATCAACCGCAACAGCCAGCTCGCCGTGCTGCAGCTGCGCCCCTATGCGCAGCCGGCGTATCGCGCCGTGCAGTGGATGGCGTTTGGCTCCAACTCGTTTAACGCGTTGGTCCCGCTGTATGCCAACGTCGAGACCATGCCCGAGTACTACGCCGACACCCAGGCGCGCGTGACGTCCGAGAACTTCTACTGGGCCAACCGCCTGATCGGCGCCCTGGCCGACGTCCGCTTCCACGAGTGCGGCCGTGCCGTCGAGGACTACCAGGAGAAGGTCGGCGGCATGGGCCACAAGCACATCCACGACGTCGATGCCGCCGTGGCAGCGCTGCCCGAGGCCAAGGTACCCACCGAGCTCGCTCGCGCCAACGAGGCCTTTGCCGAGCGTGTGCGCGTGGAGACCGATGCCCTGCTGGGCAAGGTGCTCTACACCACGAGCTGCGCCATGAAGAACTCCTTCGCGATGAACGATAACATCAGGTAAAACGCTTTGTCGCTTTCGCACAATCTTGGGTACAAGAAGGCCAATGCAGTTGTTCATGATTGGAGCCAACCATGGTTATGAAATTCGATCAGCTTGTTAACGGCGCCATCAATGTGGGCTTTGGCGCCGCTGCCGTCGCCGTCGAGGGCGGCAAGAAGGTCCTTGACGACCTCAACACCAAGGGCGAGCAGGTTCGCCACGACGCCGCCGCTCCCGATATCGCCCGCAGTGTGTCCGATATGTTCGAGCAGGCCGGCGGCACTATCTCCGACCTGACCGAGCGCCTGGGTATGCAGGGCGAGACCGCGGCCCAGCGCGTGCTCGACGAGCTCATCCTGGCTCGCGTCCGCGTCATGACCGCCCCCGAGCGCACGGCCTTCCTGGCCCACGTGCGCGACATCGTCGATTCGGTCGAGGACAACGTGACTTCGGTGCCCGTCGAGTCCGTTGAGCCCGACGATGCAGAGGATGCCGAAGAGGCCGAGTAGCAGCGCAGATGGCAGATTCCACCACCGATTACAACAATCAAGATCCCTTGTGTGACGAGGCGGCGGTTGTCGACGAGGTCGAGGCCGCCGTCTCGGGCGCACGCAAGAAGCCGCGTGCCGTGGACATGGTGCCCGAAGAGCCCGACGCCATGGCGCCGTGCGATGAGTACCAGCTCACGCCCGCTGGTCGTCGCGAGCGCATTGGACAGATCGTTCGCCTGATCAAAAAGTATCGCGTGTGGGATAACCTCACGCCGGTTCGCCTGCGTCGTCTGCTCGAAGAGCTCGGCCCCATGTTTGTCAAGATGGGACAGATCCTGGCCAACCGCTCCGAGATTCTGCCGCAGCGGTTTTGCGACGAGCTGCGCCGCCTGCGCTCCGACGTAGAGCCGGTGCCGTATGAGGTAGTGCTTCGCTGCCTGGAAGAGGAATACGGCCAGCGTTTGGGACAGATGTTCGACGCGATCGACCCCAACCCGCTCGGTAGCGCGTCACTCGCGCAGGTGCACCGCGCCCGCTTGGTGACGGGTGAGGACGTTGCCGTCAAGGTGCAGCGCCCTGGCGCGCAGCAGGTCATGGCGCAGGACATCGACATTATCCGTTCGGTGGTGCGCATCGTTTCCAAGTTTGTCAACACCGACCAGTTCGTCGACCTGCATGCCGTCGTCGAGGAACTGTGGGCCTCGTTTCGCGAGGAGACTAACTTTTTGGCCGAGGCCAAAAACCTCAACGATTTCTATGAGTTCCATAAGAGTGTTCGCGGCGTATCTTGCCCCAAGTCCTACCTGGACCTGTGCACCGAGCACGTGGTTGTCATGGATTACGTCGACGGCATCTCCATTGCCGATCCCAAACGCTTGGCAGCCGAGGGTTATGACTTGGAGAAGATTGGCGCCGCAATCGTCGAGGACTACTCGACGCAGGTGCTCGACGATGGCTTTTTCCATGCCGACCCGCATGCGGGAAACATCATCCTCAAAGACGGCATTGTCTACTTTATCGACCTGGGCATGGTCGGGCGCATGTCGAGTCACGACCGCGGTATCGTCAAGGATATGATTTTCGCCGTGGCCGAGGGCGACGTGCCCAAGCTCAAGGATTCGCTCATGCGCTTTGCCGTGACGCGCGGCGACTCGGCCGAGCTTGACCATTCGGCCTTTTTGTCCGACTTGGACTTTATCGTCGCCGACTTTGCGGGTCTTGACCTTAAAGACCTGGATATCGGCGAGTTTTTGACCTCGCTGTTAAATCTGGCGCGCAAAAATGACGTTGAGCTGCCGAGTGTGGTGACGATGTTCGCCCGCGGCATGGTGACGCTCGAGGGCCTGCTGACCGAGTACATGCCCAACGTCAACATGATCCAGATCATCCAGACGCACATCAAAAACGAGAAGAGCACCTACGCGCGCGTCCGCGAAATGGGGCGCGATCTTGCCGCGAGCAGCTATCGCGCGGCAAAAGGCTCGCTCGAGGCGGCCGAGTATCTGGGCTTGGCGTCGCGCATGCTCACGCGCGGCCAGCTTAAGGTAAACACGCAGATCATGAGCAGCGATAAGGCGTTGCGGCAGCTGGGTGGAATTATCGACCGCATGTCGATGGCAATTGTGATTGCCGGCCTGTTTATCGGCTCGTCGGTGGTGTACTACGCGCGCATCGAGCCGGTTGTGTTTGGTATCCCGGTCATTGGCTTTATGGGCTACGTGAGCGCGCTGGTGCTGGCGCTGATGCTGGGCCGCGAGATCTGGCGCAACAGTCACGGCGGCAAGCGTTAACGACCCCTGGGGGACGGAGGAAAACGGATCATTTTGCCTTGCGTCGCGACGGCGTGGGCTGGTTCGAACAAAACTATGCCGGTTTACGGGGCTGGAGTGCCGAACCTCGAGCATACCGAAATTCGCGCTTTTAAAACCGCTGGTAGATGAGTCGTTGCTTTTCGAAAATGGCAGATATGGTTGCGAAGTGCTGAATCAGCCCCGTAAACCGGCATAGTTTTGAAACGGGCCGTTCTTGTAAGGTCCGATGACAGTCCTTCCTATTGCAAACCATAGCTTTTACCTTGGGCTTCGCCTGTGTGCGGGGCCCTTTTGCGTGATACCATACTGACAGTAATAATCGATGGCCTAGATGGTGGTGCGGAGACGCACGAATGCGTGGTTTTCCTGCGCGTTTGGGAGAATCGGGGTGCAAGTCCCCGGCTGTACCAGTAACCGTAATTCCTCTTGGCCCGGGATGGTCGCGTCGCAGATCGGACGGCGCGCCCGGGTCGGTAAGGTTAAGTCGGATCGCCTCCCATCTTGTACGCGGCCGCGGCGCATGCCGCCGGTACGCGTTGGGCTCTGGAGGAAAGGGGGACCCCGATGGGGGTACTCGGGCGCAATATGCGCAATGATGTGGGGCAGCCGCTGGGCAATGCTCCAAGTGCAGACAGTAGGAGACAAATGGATATGTTTGTGGACGAGTGCCAGCGCGCCTCGTGGCGTCGTCATGGAGCGATTGCACACGGCGTAGCCAGGCGCGGCCTGGTGGCGTTCCTGGCCTTCGCGATGGCTTTTGGCACCACGCCTGCCCAGATGTGGGCCGACGGCGCCGAGGACATTGCCGGGGCTGTTGCTGCTGCGACGGCTGGCGAGGGCGCGTCGGCTGACGATACCCGCGTCGCTGATGCTGGCGCGAACGGCGCTGCTGCCGAGGATGGCTCGGCTGCCGATGACGCTGCTGCGAATACGGCGGACAACGATAGCACGACTGCTGGTGACACCGGTAACGCCGAGGCTGCTGCATCGGTGGCGTCCGTTGCCCCCGAGCAGAGCGAGCCGAAGGCCGCTGCCGCTTCTGCCACGACGCTTTCGAGCGAGGCCAAGGTCTACATTCAGGATTCCAAGGATAAGGACAACGCCTCTTCTCTCCAGTGGAAGTCGGGCGCTCTCAGCGTGGGCGATACGCTTTGGGCCAATATGTACGACGAGGATGAGGACGACTACTATAGCTCGTCCTATTCTGTCGCCAATCCTGGCACTGGCACCTGGACCTATACCTGGCTTGCCGGCACGGTTAGGGACAGCAACAACATCGCCGATTACACTGAGGACGTCGGCCACGAACAGTCGCTCACCGTTACCGACGCCATGGCGGGCAAGTACTTCATCTGTAAGGTGACGGCGGGTGGCAAGGACTACTACGGTCCGTCCGTTTCTTACGGCTCGGGCATCAACGCCAATTACATCCCCGGTCCCGTGCTGGGCGCCGGGCAGGCGAGCCTCTACTCTGTCAAACTGAGCAATTCCTCGCCGACCGTAGGCGACGAGGTCACCGCGACGGCATACACTGCGTACAACACGCCCGCCTCGAGCGACACCAAGGTGACCTACACCTGGTACGAGTCGACCAACAAATACTCCGGCTGGACCGAGATTAAGGGCGCGACGACCGCCTCCCTCACGCTAACCGACGCCCTTGAGGGCAAGTACGTCAAGGTCAAGGCAAACGCCGGCGTGAACGACGTCGAGGCCACGACCAGCGACGTCGTGCTCAAGGCTGGCGCGGTCAAGCTCGCGGGCGTCGAGCTCTCCGCTTCCTCCACGGAGATCGGCGCGACCCTCACGGCTAAGGCGTACACAGGCTCGAGCTACAGCCCCTCCTACGTCGACAACTCCAAGGTCACCTACACCTGGAAGAAGTACAAGGGCACCTCGACGCCCAGCAGCTCCACGAAGTGGGAGACTATCGAGGGCGAGTCTGGCCCTACGCTTACGGTGTCCGATAACCTCGAGGGCTACTACGTTAGCGTCTCCGCCAATGCGGGCGCGAACGATGTCTCGTTCGGCAACTGGTCGACCGGCTATGGCGTTGGTCCATTCAAGCAGGCCGGTGCCGTGGATATCCACACCGCCATCCTGGCCCCCGAAGGCTCTACCTCCGGTACCTATGTCTATACCGTTGACGATACCGTTCAGGCTCTTGCTAAAGAGAAGGGTGCGTCCGATTACATCGATGCGACCAAGCTGAACTATCAGTGGCAGGTTTCGGACAAGAAGAACGGTACCTACACCGATATCGAGGGTGCGACGTCGAGCACCCTCGAGCTCTCGGCTTACGAGGGCAAGTCGGTTCGTTGCCACATCGCCTCAAAGATCGGCAATAGCGAGTACAACACCAAGGGCACGAGCCTTATCGGTGCTGCTGGCTCCATCAGCATCACGAAGGTCACGCTTGACCGCACCGGCGAGGCGACGGTCGGCCAGAAGATCACCGCTACGGCGAAGTCGGGCTCCGACGACGTGACCTCGAGCCCCAAGGTTACGTGGTCCTGGTATTACGGGGACTCCTCGAGTGCCTGCAACACGAAGATCGAGGGCGCGAACACTAACTCGTTTACGCCCGATGCGACGCTGGCGAACAAATACGTCCACGCGCGCGCCAACGGCGGCTTCGGTGACGAGCAATCGAGCGCATTGCCCGTTGTGGAGGCTGGGGCGGTCGATCTCTACGGCGTTACGGTCACGGGTGCCCTGGCATCCGGACAGATTGCTGCAGGCAAGGTTCTGACCGCGAAGGCGACCAAAGGCAACTCCTACACCGACGTCCTCGCGACGGACACGGTCCACTATCAGTGGCAGTACTCCAACGACAAGAGCTCCTACGACAGCCACTTCGTCAACATTCCCGATGCGACCGACTCCGCGACGTATGCGCCGACCAACGACATGGTGGGCAAGTACATTCGTGTGATCGCCACGAGCAAGAACTCGGTGAAGAGCACCGAGAAGAAGAGCACCTACTACGGTACGCAGTCTGTCGACCCCGTTGGCCCAGTGACGCTTGCCGGTCAGTACAAGCTCAAGTCCGTTGCGCCCAACGAGGCTTCTTCGACGACGCTCTCCGTCGGCTCAGTGCTCACTCCACGCGTGAAGATCCCTGGTTCTTCGAGCTGGTCCGATTCTGATCTGCCCGAGGACGCTAAGCTCACGCTCGCTTGGTATGCCAAGGGTGAGGGTGATTCAGACTGGGTGGAACTCACCGAAGGCATTGACGCCGAGACCGTCGCGCTGACGCTCAACGATTCTCTCGTCGGAAAGCGCATCAAGCTCACCGCACGCGCTCTCGACAACACGGTTGAATGGGTTTCGTCCGATAGCGTCACCACGGCGGGGGAGTACAACCTGCTGCGCGTGATCGCCAACCCGCAGATCAATAGCGATTCGGTCCATCTCGTTTCGGGCGACGGCGTCAAGGCGACAGTGCAGGCCAAGCGCGCTGACGGTTCGGCCACCAACGGTATCGACGTAACCGCTCAGACGACGGTTGCCTGGTATGCGGCTGACGATGCGAAGGCTGCGGCGGCCGACTGGACGCTGCTGTCCGACATGTCGGGCGCCACGGCGACGGTCTCGGCTTCTGCTGCGGGCAAGTATCTGAAGGCTGTCGCTACGAGTGGCAGCTCGACGGTCGAGCTCATCTCCGCTAACAAGGTTATCGCCGCAGGCTCGCTCGAGGCTGCGGTTCAAAAGCTCACCGATGCCAACAAGCAGATTGTTGTTGATTACAACGCCAAGGGCGGCAATGTCAACGATGTCCTGAAGGCGCAGCTTGCCGAGCTTGGCTTTGATGGCGTTGACGTTAAGGTCGTCGAGGACGGTGTTGCCTTCAAGGCCGAGGATGCCAAGGCTACGGTCGCCATCTCCGATGCCCAGGACAAGACCAACGGCGATGTGACATTCTTCTACATCGATCCCAACGACTACACCGGCTACAACATCGACGGCCTGCGCAGTGCGGATGTGGTGTTTGAGCTATCGCGTGGCGACGAGCTCGAATACTACCAGCCCAACAAGACGGTGCAGGTTGCTTGGGACGAGGCTCGTGTGCAGCAGATGCTCGACGATGCTGCCGAGCAGGTTGCCATCGGCTATGCTTCGGGCGATTCGGCTGGGTCCGTCACGTCCAACCTCACGCTGCCGTATCGCGCGGGTTCCAAGAGCAAGTTCGAGGTCAGCTGGAAGAGCTCCGACGGCGATGTTATTTGGCCGTCCGGTTATGGCTGGAGCGACTACACCGGAAAGGTGACGCGCCTCTCGAGCGATCGTGACATTACGCTCACGGCGACCGTTTCGTTTGTGAGCGGCGGCCCGTCTGACGTTAAGGGCACGCACGACTTCACGGTGACGGTCAAGGGCGATCCCGAGAAGGTCGCCGCCGACAAGAAAGCGCTGCAGGAGAAAGTCGACGCAGCCTTTACCTACAACACTATCAAGTACTTCGACACCAAAAGGGATGCGGACAAGGACGGCTTAAACGCCGACCTGCAAATGCCGCTCCCAAAGGACATCGGCGTTGATGGCAAGTACTACGATGTCAAGTACTCCGCCAGCACCAACGACATCACGTTTAACGGTTACAAGGGCACGGTCTACCAGCCGCTGCCGGGCGCCGAGGCGGCGAAGACCAAGGTTACCCTTACGGTGACCGATAAGTCCAACGCCGAGGTCACGGCAAGCAAGACCCTCGACTTTGCGATTGCCCCGCAGGACCAGTCCGAGCTCAAGGCTGAGCTGTTCTACCTCGGCCTTGCGAAGTCTTCGTTCTACCTGGGTATTCTTGACGGGCAAAATATCTCCGATGTGACGGGAAACCTACATGCGCCGCTGAAGGTGTATGGTCAAGGGTCCGGTCTGGGATCTGCTGTTAATTGGTGCTACACCACCGAGGAAGCCGCTGGCCATTATGGTTTCGTGTTCAGCGAGCTCCCCGGCGGCACGGAGAGTACCTATCGTCTGCTTAAGTCGAGCAAGCCGAGTGTTATCTCGCACGAGAACCTTCTGCTTAAGCAGCCCAAGTACAACACGAAGGTTACGATCAGCGGTCGCTTGAAGAGCGAGCGATTCGCTCGTTATGCCGAGCGCTATCCCGACGATCCTGACTACGCGGTGCTTGCCGGCCTGGATGTATCCGCGACGGTCACCGTCAAGGGAACGACGGGTCTCGATAACCCCAACGAGGGCAAGACCATTACGGTAACGGCCAAGGTCACGGGTGTGTCGGCAAGCGATGCCGACGGCAGCTACACCGAGCAGTCGGTGGTGCCGCTGACCGAGGTCACGCTTCCTGCCGATAAAGACACGACGGCCGAGTCGGTGCTCGAGCAGCTTATGACGACTGCCGGCTGCACTGACCTCAAGGCAAATGGTTTGGGCCTTACGAGCGCGACGATGCCTGATGGTCGCGTGCTTAGCATGACAGACACCGTGCCGCGCAGCTATTGGTCGTTCTATGTGAACAATGAGTACTCGAATAATGCTGGCGCTCTGAGCTACTACCTCAAGAATGGCGATTGCGTCGAGTTCCGTTACGTCAAGGGCGACGGCACGCAGAAACCCTTGACGGCTCCTGCTACCAATCCTAAGACGGGGCATCCCGATGTCGATACGGCATGGAATGGCTTTGCGAACGGTGGCTCGGGGTCCGCAACGGATGCCCTTACGCCTACGGCAAAGACCGATACGCCCTCATGGGCACTCAACCTCCTGACCGAAGAGCAGCAGAAGGCGGGCGCAAATGTCTCTGCGTCCGATCCCATTGTTGCAAATGGAAAGGTGTACCTTGTCACGGGCGCCTCGGTATGGAATGGAAAAACGTGGAATGCTGTCCTGAATGAGATTGATCCTGAGACGGGTTCCGTCGTGCGATCCCTCGAGCTGGGCTCTTCCATGGATAGCACGTGCCGTCCTGTTGTTGCGCAGGGCATCATTTTGATTCCGCTTTCGGGTGGCTATCTGCAGGCTGTTTCGGCAAAGACGTTCGAGACGCTGTGGTATTCCGATGCCTTCACTAAGCAGAATCTGTCTTCGTTGACCGTTGATGGCGATTACGTCTATATCAACACCCTAGATTATTGGTCCAACAACGACGTGCAAAACGGCACCGTTAAGCGCATCAATATTCATACGGGCGCCGTTGCTGGTAGCGCTTCTGTTGACGACGGTGGCTACTACTGGTCTGGCGGCCTGATGGTCAACGGCTACTACGTTGTCGGCGGAGATTTTGGCCAGGTGCGTGTGTATTCCGCCGATCTGTCTAAGCTTGTTGGCTCGATTAAGCTCTCTGGCGGCAATATTCGTTCGGCGCTTACCGTTCATGACGGCTATGTATATGCCGTCACGCGCGATGACGGCACGTTGCACAGGCTTGCCATTGGCTCTGATGGCTCTCTTACTGAGGCTGCGGCAGTTCAGTTTGCCGCGTATTCGACTTCGACGCCTGTTTTCAGCGGAAATTACGCCTTTATTGGCGGCGCAACCGCGAACAATTGGAACGCTAAGGGCCTGCTTTCAATCGTTGATCTTTCCGATATGAGTGTGAAGCAGATTTCGAAGGCCGATGGCGAAGAGCTTGGCTTTGAGTCCAAGAGCACACCGCTCGTCTCGACGCGTGATGGCGAGACGTACGTATACTTTACGCTGAACGGGGCCAAGGGCAATTGGCCTAATTACACTACCGGCGGCGGTGTGTACATGTACAGGCTGGGCGATGCCGAGGCAACCGAAGTTTTCGGTCCTGGTTCTGGATATGCCAACTACTGCATGGCATCGGTTGTCTGCGATCAGTTCGGCAATCTGTACTACACGAACGACTCGGGCCACCTGTTCTGCGTGAAGTCTCAGGCACATCGCGTCAAGTTTGATGCCAAGGGCGGTTCGTTGGTTGATAGCCAGACCCCCGCTTCGGGCTCGACTGTCACCAAGCCGGCCGATCCGACGCGTGAGGGCTATACCTTCGCTGGTTGGTATACCGATGAGGCTTGCACGGAGGCGTACAAATTTGACGCTGCGGTGACGGCCGATATGACGCTGTATGCCAAGTGGACCAAGAATGCCGTTAACCCTGGCGGCAATGGCGACTCTGGCTCCAACGGCGGCAATGGCGGATCTAACGGCGGTTCTGGCAATGGCGCGAACGGCCAGCAGGCTGGCGGCGCTGTTGCTCCGGGCCAAAAGCCGGTGTCCACCACGACTAAGACCGAGACCAAGGACGGCAAGGATTCCAAGAAGGATTCCGATAAGTCCGACAAGAAGGACGGCAAGAAGTCCGACAAGAAGTCTGACAAGAAGGACGGCAAGTCCGGCTCCAAGTCGGGCGCGGGCTCGGCTGCTACGACCGCCGCTGAGAAGTCCGTAAGGGCTTCGCAACAGGAGTCTGGCTTTAACCCGCTCGCCATCGTCGGCGTCGCGGCTGGCGTGATCGGCCTTGCCGTTATCGCCGTCTTTGTGCTGACCAAGCGCGGCAAGGGTGACAGTGATGTCCGATAAGTCCAAAGACGCTGATGCCAAGCAGCCGGACGCTTCGTTCATCCAGCTCGATGACGCTACGCAAAAGGGCGCCGCTTCGGCGGCGTCCGCCCCTCGGCGCAAGGAACTCCTTGGCGTTCTGACCGTCGCGTGCACCATTCTGATCGTCGTCTCGCTGGGTTTCGTCCATCCTTCCGCAAGTGGTGCCTGGTCCATCGACTGGATCATTCAGACCGTGACGGGGGAGAGCGTCGTCACCAAGGACACCAAGGCGTCTGGCTCGACTACGACTTCGGGCAAGGTCGGGTCCAAGGATTCCAAATCTTCTGATGATACGAATGACGGGTCTAGGGGATCTGACAAATCTGACTCCAAGAAAGATTCCGAGTCCTCGGACAAGGAATCGGACAAGAACTCGGATAGCAAGAAGTCCGGCGAAAAAGGAGCGGGAAATAAAAAGACTGACAACAGTCAGTCGGCTTCTCAGAATTCGGCAAACTCCAGTGGGCCTTCTGCCGTTCCTGATAACGGTAGTGCCTCCTCGGGCGGCCAGAGCGGCTCACAGGAGTCCAACTACGTTACGGTGACGGTTTCGGTCACATCGAGCGCTGTGGGCAATCCTGTGTCTTCTAGTGGCACCTTCACCTTTAACAAGGGAGCCACGGTCTACGATGCCCTGTGCGCCCTAGGGCTTTCCGTGAATGCGCGCGGCACGTCGTACGGCACGTATGTCGCCGCTATCGGCGGCCTGGCCGAGATGGAGCACGGCGACAGGAGTGGCTGGATGTACTCCGTTAACGGCGAAACGCCCATGACGGCCTGCAGTAGCTACGTTCTCCCCAATGGTGCCAACGTCGTCTGGTATTACGTAACAGGCTAAATGCCTCGACATAACACGCCAAACGGGCGGCTCGGACAAACATCCGGGCCGCCCGTCTTTATGCGAATGGGAGGCAGTTTCTCGCCTCGTACGCCTTCCTCGGCAGGCTCTGCAAACAAAAAACCGGTTGGAACGGGAATTCCAACCGGTTATACCTTCAAGCAAATGTCGAATTAACTGCTACTGCGCACCCTCGAGGAAGAAGCGGCGGCTAAAGTAGTTGTACCAGGTGACCAGGAACGTGGCGATGGCCTTCATGGCCTGGTAGCCGATGCTCAAAAACGTGACGCCCACAAACATGTACAGGTCGTTGAGACCCAGGCCAATCACCGACAGGATGGTGAAGATCGTGAACTCGCGCTTGCGGCTCATGCCTTCGCGGTGGTCGAACACGTACTTCATGCTGAGCCAGTAGTTAACCACGACGGATGTGGTAAACGAGACCGTGGTACTCATCAAAAAGTCGAGGTGGAACAGCTCGACGAGCGCAATGAGCATGCCCCAGTCGATGCCAAAGGAGATAAGTCCCACGACAGCGAACTTGAGGAACTGCTTCGTATGAGGTTGTGCCAGTGCCTTGCGCACGTAATCACATCCAATGCGTTGATGAATCGAGCAGAGGATACTTTAGAGCTTTTGCAAGGGAAACGTAAGGGCTTTGCCAAGAACTATACGAACTCGCCAAATTTTCAAGAGGCAATCCGCAAACGTGCCAAATTTGCCCGTAAACGAACGGCGCCCGCGGACAACGCCACACTGAGTGCGTGTCGTCCGCGGGCGCCGTAATGCCGTGAGAAAGCCGAGCTACTTGGTCTCGTCACCCTCCAGGAAGATCTTGCGCGTCACAAAGTTGTAGACCATGACGAGCGCGGTGGCGCAAATCTTGGCGATATTGGCCTCGAGCCCCAGGCCGGCGTTGAGTGCCAGCACGATGCCGTCGTTAAGCGCCAGGCCGATTACGGACAGCACGACAAAGATGATGAACTCGCGGCGGCGGCTCATGCCCTCCTTGTGCGCAAACACGTACTTCATGCTCGCGACGTAGTTAAAGATGAGCGAGACGATAAAGCCGCTGGTGTTGGCTATCAGAATGTTGAGGCCCAGACCGTAGTGGAGCAGATTCATGATGCCGAAGTCGATGACCGTGGCGACGACGCCGACGACGCCAAACTTCATGATCTGCGCAAGGAGCTTTTGCATGGTACCTGCCTTTAGGTGGCGCCGGGGCGCCGTGGGGATGACAAACTCAGCAAGTTTAGCCAATCCCCGCGGGCGGAGCTAGGCACGCTCCTCGATAGCACCGTTTCTATATGCATCGAGCAGCTGGCGCAGGTCTTGGATCTGACTGCGGATCTTGGCCCCGGAATCGGTGTCGCTCACCATGCGGCGGCGGTCGGCCTGGTCAAAA
This sequence comes from uncultured Collinsella sp., assembly GCA_934658705.1. Taxonomy (GTDB): domain Bacteria; phylum Actinomycetota; class Coriobacteriia; order Coriobacteriales; family Coriobacteriaceae; genus Collinsella. Next base: position 75,778 of record CAKUHP010000001.1, read on the forward strand.
CGGTTGGTCTCGCTCTCGATGTCCACGTTGCGCGTGAGTGCCTCGGCAACCGTCGTAAAGGCCCGGTGCGACTTGAGGCGGCAGCCGCGCGAACTCGAGATGAGCGTATAGCCGGCGATGCCCGTCTTGGGATGGTAGGCGCGGCAGAAGCCGCCATCGATGACCAGCAGCTTGCCCTCGGCGCGGATGGGCTGCTCGCCCTTGGTGGTTTTAACGGGTGTGTGGCCGTTGATGATGTGACCGGTCGGCGAGCAGGCCATGGGGACGACGCCGAATTCGTGCATGATGTCGTCGCAGACCGAGGGCGACTTGGTAAGCGTAAAGTACGGGTCCATCGGCTCGGCCCAGGTGCTTTTATCGGCGATGTAGGCGCGCTCAAAGGTACGCACCAGACGCCCGCTGGCGGGTGACTTAAAGCCGATCCACAGGTACCACATCCAGTCGAGGGCGTCGCGGTCGCCCATGCGCCAGGCACGGCGGGCGATGTGGTCGCAAAAATCGAGATAATCGCGGCCGGCGTGCCACGTGCCCAGGCAGTTCATGCTGCTAAAAGTGCCGTCCTCGTTGAGCGGCACGCAGCCATGGAACAGCAGGTTGCCGTTGGTGACCTTGTACATCGAGCCGTGGGTGTAGAGGAAATCGATATGGCGATGCAGGTGATCGGCGGTGACAAACTCGGACACGAGCTTGTCGATGATGTGCTGTTCCTGAGGCGTGAGCGTGTAGGGGTCCACCGGGTTGACGGTGGGGAAGTCGTTGGACGTGAGCGGCCACACGCTGCCGTCGGCGAGCGTGACCGTGCCGGAGTCGTGATCGATCTTGTCGAGCAGCAGGCGGTCGGTCATGTCGAACTCGGGGTGGCGCTGGATAATCTGGCCCTCGAGCTTAAAGAGCAGCACGTTGATGGCCTTGATGAGCGGGGTGATGGACTCACCGGCGGTGTAGGTGGCGTCGGCGAAGGCGACGAGCTCGCGCAGGGAGATGCCGTAATCGTTCTCGAGGATCTCGTAGTTGTCGTAGCGCAGGTTGTTGCGCAGGACCGTGGCAATGCAGGCGGGCTCGCCGGCCGCAGCGCCCATCCACAGCAGGTCGTGGTTGCCCCACTGGATGTCGAGCGAATGGTAGGTGAGCAGGCGGTCCATAATCTTGGCCGCGCCGCCGCCACGGTCGAAGATGTCGCCCACCAGGTGCAGGTGGTCGACGGCCAGGCGTTTGATAAGCGAAGCGAGCGACTCGATAAAGTCGTCGGCGCTGGCGGTCTCCAGAATGGACTCCACGATGCGCTCGTGATAGCGCACGCGATAGTTGTTCTCGTCCGGGTGCGTGTGCAGCAACTCGTCGATGATGTAGGCGTAGTCACGCGGGATGGCCTTGCGCACCTTGGAGCGCGTGTAGCGGCTCGAAAGCGAGCGGGCGACCATGATGAGCTGGTCGAGCATCGTCTTGTACCAGGTGGGGGAGTCCTCGTGCTGGCTGCGGACCAGGTCGATTTTCTCGCGCGGGTAGTAGATGAGCGTGCACAGCTCGCCCTTTTCGTCAAAGGAGAGCGTGTCGCCAAAGATCTCGTCGACATGCTCGCGCACGACGCCCGAGCAGTTGTTGAGGATGTGCATGAAGGCTTCGTACTCGCCGTGCACGTCGCTCATAAAATGCTCGGTGCCCTTGGGCAGGTTGAGGATGGCCGAGAGATTGATGATCTCGGTAAACGCGGATTGCTCGGTGGGGAACTGTCTCGATAGCAGACGCAGATACTTGAAGTCTTGCGGATTGCGATCGAATGCGACCATGAAACACCTTCCGATGGGGTTGGTAAAACTGATAAACAGTGTCAAGCGTTTATCAGTATGCGCCGCTTTTGTTTCGATTTAACGCCGGCGACTGAATTGTCAGGCGAACGGTTTGGTAAATCGATTTAGTGGAGGTAGATATGTCGGTTGAGTGGAGACGCTGGGGGTGCTTTTGCCTATATTGGCCTACGGCGGCAATGGGGATGTTTGTGATAAAGATGTTCAATACGAATGGTTTGAATTGGTAAATAGTGGACATTTGTACCGTATGTAGGCTTGCTGTGCGATAATTTGCGCAGCAATGATTAAGGAGCCTCAATATGAGTGATTTTGTCCTGACCTGTGAATCCGCCGCCGACCGAACCCGCGAGTTCTTTGCGTCGCGCAATATCCCTGTCGTGTGTTTTCATTACGAGATCGACGATGTTGTCTATACGGACGATCTGTATCAGTCGGTTACGCCGGACGAGTTTTTTGCCCAGATTGCTGCGGGCGCCATGCCTAAGACGTCTCAGGTGAGCGTGGGCGAGTACGAGGAGTTTTGGGAGCCGTTCGTTGCCGAGGGCAAAGACGTGCTGCACCTGACGTTGTCGTCGGGTATTTCGGGCACGTACGGTTCTGCCTGCGTTGCGGCGCAGATGCTCGCGGATCGCTATCCCCAGGGCGGCAAGGTGCGCGTCATCGATTCGTTGGCGGCGTCTTCGGGCTTTGGTCTGCTGGCGGAATATGCCGCCGACGTGCGCGATGGCGGGGCTTCACTCGACGAGACGGCTGCCTGGATCGAGGAGCACAAGCTCAACTTGCATCACTGGTTCTTCTCGACCGATCTGTCGAGCTATCTGCGCGGTGGGCGCATCTCGGCCGCGAGCGCGATCATCGGCACGGCACTCAAAATCTGTCCGCTTATGACGGTCGACTGCGATGGCAAGCTGTCTCCGCGCGAGAAGATTCGCACCAAGAAGCGCGCGATTTCTGAGATGGCCAAGACCATGATGGCGCATGTGCAGGATGGTGCGAACTATTCGGGCAAGTGCATCATGTCGCACTCGGCGTGCCGCGAGGATGCCGAGGCGGTGGCGACACTGATTGAGGAGCAGATTCCGCAGCTCAAGGGCAAGATCGAGATTAACGACATCGGTGCTCTGATCGGTTCGCATACCGGACCTGGTACGGTGGCGCTTTTCTTTATGGGCGAAAAGCGCGTGGATTAATTTGCCCCACCACGTTGCTGTGAAACTACTCAAGCACAAAAGGGCCCGCCTCACGTTTGCGTGGGGCGGGCCTTGCTGTTGCGGTTAGCGTTTCTTGCCGCGGAAGAAGAAGCCGTGCAGCGACGGCTTGAGGCCGCGGTTGGCGCGATGCTCCTCAACGCGTTCGTGGATCGAGGCGACGCGCTCGATGACCTCGTCGGGAATCGGCACGTCGGGATTCATGTTCTCAACCTGGCTGACCTCGGCGGCGGCGACCTGATCAATAATGGGCACATCGTCGCGCGAGATGACGGGCGTGGCGTCTTCCTTCATCTTGCGGTAGCGCTGCATCATGTCGGTCTGCAGCTGCTGGGCCGAAGGCGGCGTCCAGATGATGGCGTTGGCGCCGGCCGCGATGGTCTCGCGGATGCTCTCGGGTGTCTTGCCGCCCGGTGCGATGAGCGGCAGATTGGGGTAGTGCTCGCGCAGCTCGCGCAGGACCTGCGGCGTGTTCTTGCCGGCCGCGATGTTCAGGATCTTGGCGCCGGCGCGCACCTTGGCATGAGCATCGTCATCGCAGCGCACGACCGTGGCGATGACGGGGATGTCCGCCATGTTGGTGATGTGCTCGACCATCTCGGCGGTAGCGGGGGAGTTGACCACGCAGCCCGCCGCGCCCTGCATCTCGGAGACGGCTGCCATCTGCACGGAGCGCTTGCCGGTGGTGGTGCCGCCGCCCACGCCCACAAAGACCGGGCACTCGGCGACGGTCAGCAGCGCCTGCGTGATGGCCGGCTGCGGTGTGAAGGGGTAAACGGCAAAGACCGCGTCGGCGTTGGAGTTGCGGATGACCGCGACGTCGGTGGTATAGATGAGCGACTTGATGCGGCGACCGAAGAGCGTAAAGCCGCTGGCCTCCTCGATCTCGTCGGGCATGCGAAGGGCCGCCTTGCGCAGGCGCCCGTCGATGGGCAGCGGCTCCATGGGGAGCAGTCCGTTGGGGGTAACGGCTACCTGCGGCTCGGTGAACTCGTCAGCGAGCTCGACCTCCGAGAAGTCAACTGAGGCGACGATGTCCTCGTGAACCTCGGCGGGTACATCGATGGGGGCTTGGTCGCTTGCCGCGCTGGGCGTGTCGAAGGAGCTGGTGCCGACAAAGGCGTCGACGCGCTCGTTTAGGCCGTTGAGGCTATCCATGGAGGCTCGATTCTATGTGATGGTTGCCGGCTCGATGCAGCCGGAATTGCGAATGCTAAATCATTTGACGAGTTAATTTTTCCCCGCCGCGCCATCCGTTAGACCGAAGTGCCGTCGAACGTGAAGGAGCTGTGGTGGCGGGCGTCGAGGTGCTATCTTGAATGTCCCGTTTAAAAGAGAGGTGACGCGGTATGGAATTGACAGCAATGTTGGGCTCGATTGGCCTGTGTGTGGGCGCAATCGTTGCCGCCGCGGTCATCTACTTTGTGGTCACGGCCATTAAGGGCAAAAGAGCCGAGCGCAAGGAGCGCGAGGCGCTTAAGCAGCATCGTGACCAGCAGGACAGGCGCGCACGGAAATAGTTTGTTGAGCTTTGGATCCGCGCGCTAGCTGCGTTTTCGGATCAGGGCCATGTAGAAGCCCTCAAAGTCGCGGCTGGGTGGAATGGTGAGCGTGCCGGGCAGGCCGTTGGCGATGGCCGAGACCTGGCCCGCGGCGATGGCCTCGGTGAGGGCGTTGCGCTCAATGCGCGGCTCCTCGCCGGCTTCTTGGGCGCGGCGTGCTTCGCTTTCGCTCGGCGTGCCGTCGAGGGGGATGAGCTCGCAGTCCATGTGCTTGTCGAGGGCCTCTTGCAGGGCGTCCTCGTTTTCCTGCGGCAAGATCGAACAAGTGGAATAGACCAGCGTGCCGCCCGGTTTGAGGGCACCCATGGCGCGGTCAAGAAGAGCGCGCTGCGAGCGGGCGCACTTGCCGAGCAGCTGCTCGGTCAGGCCGCGCAGGCTTTTCTCGTTGCCGCTGATGACGGTACCCGTGCCGGTGCAGGGGGCGTCGAGCAGGATGCGGTCAAAGCGGAAGAACTCGTCGAGCTCGCGCGCGTCGATGCGCATGACAGGCACGTTTTTGGCGCCCTGACGGTGGAGGTTAGACTCGAGCTTTTCGGCGCGGGGGATGCTCATCTCGCAGGCGGTAAGGTGCGCCTGGCCCTGCGTGAGGGCGGCGATTTGCGTCGTCTTGCCGCCGGGAGCCGCGCACATGTCCAGGATATCCTCGCCGGGCTGGGCGCCCAGCACCAACGGCGGCATCATGGACGACAGACTCTGCAGGTAGATCTTGCCGTCGCGGTAGATGTCGAGATCCCACAGGTCGGAAACCTGGGCCTCGGGCAGGATGAGGGCGTCCGGGTACCAAGCGACGGGGTTGTGGGCGATGCCGGCGGCGTCGAGCGCCGCAGCGATGTCCTCGGCGGTCGCCTTGAGCGTGTTGGCGCGCAGGGTGACCGGGCGCGTGGCCGCGGCGCCAAAGCCCTCGATCATAAGCTCGGCATCGGCCGCGGCATAGGCGCCGGCGACCGTGTCGACCATAAAGCGCGGCAGGTCGGCGGCGGAGGGTTGGGCGGCAAGCTGGTCGGAAAGCTCGGTAGCGGCAAACTGCCTGAGCTTGAGCTCGGCCTTGACCTGCTTTTTCTGCTTACGACGACGCGGCTTGGACATCCGTCTTCCCTTCCCATTCCATCAAAAGTAGTCAATTTGGGACGGGGCCATTTTAGCTACCCGTCTGTTTTGGCAGGCGCTGCAGCCAAATTTGGGACGGGGTAGCTAAAATAGCCCCGTCCCAAATTGACTACTGCGCCATGCTGGTTTTAGTACTGGCTCTCGTGCTTGCTGAAGAAGTCGAAGCGCGGGGGCAGCGGCTTCACGCGGTGCTCGCCGGGCTTCTCGCCCAGGCTCTCAACGAACTCATCCGTGGACGCGAAGATGTTGTCCCAGCTAAAGAACGCGACCGGATCGACGTCGAAGTACTCGCAGATGAGCTCGCAGCCGGCCGGCACAATACCGTGCATCAGGACAGTCGCCACGCGCAGCTCGGTAAATGCGTCGACGAGGGCCTGCGTCATCGCGGCATTGGCCGGCTCGCCCTCGAGCTTGTTGGCGGCCTTGGAGGCGTCGCTCCAGCGCTTGTTGGCGGCGCGCAGGTAGTCGTCGCACACGGCGAGCGCGCGGTGCGTCTCGAACTTGTACATGGCCTGCTCAAAGGCAAGAGCAGCCTGCTGGGCGGCTTCGACCACGGCGTCGGAAGCGGCGCCGGCGGGGATGCAACCGTTGCGGTAGGGGCTCTCGTCGCCCTCCTTGACGGCGACGCCGTAGAAGCAGCTGCGGGCCAGGCGGTTGAACACGCCGGTCAGCAGCGCACTCTCCTTAAGGGCCGGGTCGATAACGCGCTTGTCGTCGCAGGCGCGCACCTCGTTGCCGTCTTTGTCCTTGCCGGTCACGCGCGTGTCGTATGCCTTGGGGCTAAAGCTCACCGGCTTCTCGGACAGGCCGAGCGACAGCCAGTGCGCACGCATCTGCTCGCAGGTGTAGTGGTTGAGCAGGTCGTCTGCCGGCGGGGGAGGCGTCTGCGAGGACGAGCTGGCCTTTTTGCCCATATAGAGCAGGTGGTAGCAGGCACTGACGGTGCTCTGCGTAAGGTCCCAACCCAGGGCCTCCCACATGGCGGTCTGCGCGATGCAGTAGAAGTAGATGTTGTCCTGACCGATGAACTGGTAGATCTGTGCGTCGTCCGAGCACCACCAGTCGCGCCAGTCGAGCGAGCTGTGCTGATAGGCGGGTGCGGGTACCTGCGTCGAATCGGCGGCGGGCTCACCCATGAGGGCGGCGTCCTGGGCGGCGACGCCCTCGGTCACACCGGCGGCCTTGGCATCGCGCGCGAGCACGGTGCGGGTGTAGCTGATGGGCGCCCACAGGCTCTCGGGCCAGCACCAGCAGGTGACGTCGGAGACGCCGTCGACCTCGGGCACCGGGACACCCCAGTCGATGTTGCCGGTGATGCGGAAGGGCACGAGCGCCTTGCCGCTGCGGAAGCGCACGCCGCCGTTGGCGAGCACCGCGTGGGCGTCGTCGCGCTCCTTCCAGCTGGGGAAGGTGACGGTAAAGCTGCTCTTGTTGCCCTCGGGCTCCAGCACGGTGTGCTCGGGGAGCTGGTCCTCGACGGCGTCGAAGGCCTCGCGGAACTTGTTCTGGATATAGAGCTGTGCCGGCAGCAGCCACTCCTCCATGGTCTTGGAGACCACGGAGCGAACCTGCGGGTTCTGGGCGAGCTTGGCGGTGTAGGTCTTCATAAAGTCGAGGTAGGCCGGCAGGTCGAAGTAGAGGTTGTCGACCGGGCGCAGCTCGGGCACCTCGCCGGTGAGCTGGCTCTTGGGCGCGATGAGCTCCTCGGGCTCAAACTGGTGGCCCAGGTCGCACTCGTCGGCATAGGCCTTCTCGGACTTGCAGCCCTGGATGGGGCAGCGGCCGATGACCTGGCGGCCGTTGAGGAACGTGCCGGCCTTGGCGTCGTAGAACTGCAGCGTGGAGCGCTTGGAGATGGTGCCCTGCTCGTGCAGGCGCTCGATAATCTCGGCGGTCACCTCGTTGTGAATCTGGACGGCCGGCTCAAGGCCCGAGCCGCCGTAGATGTCACAGCTGATGTTGTAGTTGTTGAGGGTCGCGGCCTGGCGGGAGTGATTGGACTCGACGTACTCGCTAATGGACTTGTCGTAGCCCTCGTTCTCCTTGAGCTTGCGGTAGCTCTCCATGATGGGCGAGCCGTAGCAGTCGGTGCCCGAGGTGAAGATTACGTTCTCGCGGCCCAGGCGGTCGCGCAGGAAGCGGGCGAAGAAGTCGGCGGGGACAAAGACGCCACCAACGTGGCCGAAGTGCAGGCCTTTGTTGCCGTAGGGCTCGCCGGCGGTAACGATGGCGCGGCGCGGCCAGCTGGGACGGTCGTTCATGGAGTATTTGGATGCCATGGGACTCCTTCGCATATGGTGAGGGCGCGGCCGGGCGCGGGGCTCGGCGGCGCGGTGGTCAATTCGTGCATATCGTTCGACATTATCGCACATGCGGGCGGGTGCGTGGCAGGGGCGCTATCCTAAGATGCTATGAATGAGATTTCCAACATACATGCGTTTGAGGACGAGGATTTTCTGCACGCTTGCTTCGTGTGGGGGATGGTCGTGGTCGGCGTGTTCGCTGCGTGCTTGGTGCCGGTGTTTATGCTGATGGGCGGTCCCGCCGATCTAGATGCGGCTGAAGCGAGCGGCTGGACGGCGGTCGTGGGCTGGATGGTCGGCTTGGCTGTGGTTTCGGCGGCATCGTTTGCCGTGCACGAGCTGGTACATGCGGTGTTCTTTAAGTTGTTTGCGCCTGCCGGTGCGCGCGTGACCTTTGGGGCTAACCGCGAGACGTGCATGATCTATGCCTGCGCCGAGGGGATCGTGTATTCGCGCATGCGGTATATGGCGATTTGCCTGGCGCCGACGGTTGTTTTGACGGCGGCGTTTGCCCTGGGCTTTGCGTTTTCGGGCTATCCACTGCTGTGTTACCTGGCGGCAGGTCTGCACCTGTCGGGCTGTGTGGGCGATTGGTATTACGTGCGGACGATTTTGCGCGACCGTCGCATTGCCGCTTGCGAGGACACGTCCTTTGGCGTGCGCTTTTTTGGGTGAGGAGATGTCGATGAAGCCGTTGCTGCTGCATGCTTGCTGTGCGCCGTGCTCGCTCGAGCCGGTTCGCTTGCTGCGCGAGGAGGGGTTTGAGCCCACGATCTGCTGGACCAATCCCAATATTCAGCCGCACGATGAATGGCAGCGTCGCCTGGACGAACTGCGCCGGTGGTGCGCTGACGGCGGCATCGAGCTTATCGAGGCGGGGGAGGACCGTGAGCGCTGGGAGGCTGGCGTGGCTCCGCTGGGCGCGGATCGCCCTCGTCGCTGCCGCGCTTGCTATGCTCTGCGCTTGGCTGAGGCGTGCCGCGTGGCCCAGGAGCGCGGGTTTGAATACGTGGGCACGACGCTCGCCGTCTCGCCGTATCAGCTGTTCGACACCTGCAACGACGTGCTTGAGCGTCTGGCGGAGGCGCGTGGACTTACGCCGGTGATTCGCGATTTTCGTCCGTATTATCCCGAGGCCACGCGCCGCTCGCGCGAGCTGGGAATGTATCGGCAGAACTATTGCGGTTGCCGTTTCTCGGCCGTTGAGGCGGCCATGGACCGCGCCCGTATCCGCGACGAGCGCAAGGCCGCCAAAAAGTAGTTCATTTGGGACGTCGGCCTGCTAGGATGTAGAGCGGACTTTAGCTATATAAGGAGAATCTGACGTGTCTATGCGTACCGATGATTTTGATTACAACCTTCCTGAGGAACTGATTGCTCAGGCTCCCGCCGAGCCGCGCGATTCCTGTCGCCTGCTGGTGGTGGACCGCAAGGGTTCCGAGGCCGGAACGCCGCTGGAGCATGGCGGTACCGTCGAGCACCGCATCTTCCGCGATGTTATCGACTACATCGAGCCGGGCGACGTGCTCGTCATCAACCAGACGCGCGTGATGCCGGCCCGCCTGATCGGCCGCAAGACCGGCTCGGGCGGCGTGGTCGAGACGCTGCTGCTCAAGCGCCGCGAGGACGTGGATCCGCTGGGCCATGTGTGGGAGTGTCTGGTCAAGCCCGGTAAGCGTCTGAAGCCCGGTGCTCAGATTGAGTATCGTGCCGGTGGCGCCCATGCGCCTGAGGGGGCTCCCGTGGTGTTGACGGCTGAGGTCGTCGACTTTGTCACCGATAGCCGCGGCGGTCGTCTGGTGCGCTTTGAGCCGGCTGGTTGCAATGTCGCCGGCGAGCCGCGCACGCTCGACGAGGCCATTCATGCCGCCGGTCACGTGCCGCTGCCGCCCTACATTACCGACTACGAGGGCGACCCCGAGAAGTACCAGACCGTCTACGCTATGAAGGAGGAGCACTCGGCTGCTGCTCCCACGGCGGGCCTGCACTTCACGCCCGAGCTCATGGCTGCTATCGAGGCCAAGGGCGCAAAGTTTGCCGCCGTCGAGCTCGAGGTGGGTATCGATACCTTCCGCCTGGTGGAGGAGGACGACCCCACGCAGCATGTGATGCACACCGAGCGCTACCACGTATCGCAGGAGGTTGTCGACGCTGTGCATAAGGCCAAGGCCGAGGGCCATCGCGTGATCGCCGTCGGCACCACCGCGGTGCGCTCGCTCGAGAGTGCGTTTGACGCGGACGCGCCGGTGTCCGATCCGGCCGTGACGGCGCGCTATTTTGAGGGTCGTGAGGACGGCGCCGACACGCTCGGCCGCGGTGACATCGTGGTGCGCGAGAACGCGACGACGCAGCTCTACCTCATGCCCGGCTCGACCTATCACGTGGTCGACGCGCTGATCACGAACTTCCACGTGCCGCGCTCCACGCTCATGATGCTCGTGAGCGCGCTTGCCACCCGCGACCAGATCATGGACGCCTACGCCGCCGCCATCGAGGAGCGCTACCGCTTCTTCAGCTTCGGCGACGCGATGCTCATTCTGTAGGTTACGGCGTTTTACAAACGCCGTAACCGGCCGACGCTGCGCTTTAGGTTCCGCCGTTCTAACGAACGGCGGACCAGCCGACGCTGCAAACCCGCCAGAGCGGCAATCTGCCTTTCAATCGTCGGGCATGACCAGAAGGTCTATGCCCTCCTCTTTCAAGGCACCTTGCTCGCTCTGGCGGGTTTTCGCTGTCGTTGCCAAAACATTGGCGTCGCCTTGGCTCAACCTGCCAAAAAGGGACAGGTTTATTTTGGCAGGTTTTATCTGGGCAAACGTTGTTGGTGCAAGGGAGACATAGTCATTGGGGACGTTCTTGTTTGACTAGTCATTTAAGAACGTCCCCAATGACTACCAAAAAGTTGCGGTGAGATAGTTCTTGGATTGGCCTTTTTGAGGGTTAAACAGGAACTATCTCACCGCAACTGCGTTGGGGTGTATTTGATGTTTGGCTTACTTGCTCGTGAAGAGCCAGATTGCGATGATCACCAGGACCACGGCGATGATGCAGACGATGGCTCCGGTGAATTTGATGCGTGAGTCGCGGGTTCGCTCGCGCACGTCATCCTCGGCGGCTTCGAGCTGGGTAACTTCGCGCTCGGTCTCGGCGTATTCGGCCTTGTCGCGCGCCAAGGACCCGGCGAGCGATTCGGTGATCTCGGGGTGGTCGTGTACCTCGGTCGCCTGCTCGATAATCGACTGCGCATGTGCTGCATCTGCCTGGGCATTCGCGATGGCCTGCTCTTGCTCGCGGCGTGCCTTGTCCTGCGCGGCGATCTTCTCTCGCAGTTCTCGTTGGCGCGTCGCGGCGGCAGTCTTCGCCGTCTGCAGCTCGTCGCGCGCGGCATCGGCCTCGGTCGTTACGGCCTGATGGGCGCGCTTGGCGTCGGCGATGGGAGCCTGCGCCTGCTCGACGGCTTGCTCGGCGGCGGCGAGCGAATGCTCGAGATCGGCGCTGATGCGTGGGACGTCTTCTTCGGCTTTGCGCAGGGCATCAGCCGTGTCGGAGATCTGCATCGAGAGCTCGCTGGTGCGCACGGTGTAGTTGGCTGGATTTGCCGAAGGATTGCGCTGGAGCTCGGCGTACTCGCGGCGCAGCGTCTCGAGCTGAGCGCGCGTGGCGTCGACGGTTTGCTGCGCAGCGGCAATGCCGGCGTCTCGTTCGGCTTGGACCTTGTCGCGGATTCGCTTGGAGTCCTCAAGGCGGCGAACGAGGCGGCTGCCTGTCTCGCGCGAACTCGCCTCGCGGGCCTCGACGGCATCGAGTGCGGCCTTCAGACGGAGCTCAGCCGCGTCGTCTTCTGCCTTCATCTGTTCGAGCTGGTCCTTGAGTTCCGTTGCCTTGGCGGCGTGGGCATCGCGGTCGATTTCTGCCGCTGCCGCGGTCTTTTGCGCTGTTTCGATTGCCTGACGCTGGTCGGCGACGATTTGGTCGTAGCGGCCTGCGATGTCCTGGCGCGTTTCGAGTTCTTCGGCCTGGTCGGCGATGCGCTGCTCGAGCTCGGCCAGATGGGCGCGGGCGTCGGCGAGCGCCTTCTTCGCGGCGTTCATCTCGCGCATGGCCGACGCGCCCTGGGCGATAAAAGAGCCCACGGCGTTGGCTGTGTTCGAGACAGCGGCCCCCAGGTCGCGGCTGGCAGCGGAGACGTGCGGCGCGGACGGGCGATTTGCCTCCGCCTCGCTCGCATTGGCAGCCTGCGGCGCGGCGATATTGCCAGTACCGCCCTCGATCACGGAAAAGCCTGCTGCATGTGGGTCGACTGCATCGGCGCCAATCGTGGGGTGCTCGAGCTGCAGGAACGAAGGCATGGTACTGCCCTGGTCGGCAACCGGGGTCTCGCCGGGCACAAAGGTCGAGGCGGCCTCGGCGGCTTCCTCTTCCTCGGCGTCGACATCGGCGTCGGCGACAGCGTCCTTCATAGCCTTGACGGCATCCATCATGGAGTCCATCACGGCGTCGAGCTCTTCTTCCGAAGACACCTCGATGGGGCCTGCTGCTTGCGGAGCGGCATCCTGTGCAGGGTCGTCGTCCTGAGCGGGCGCATCGTCGTTTTGCTCGTCGGCATCTTCGGCCGCAGGGATTTCCGTCGCAGCGCCGTTATCCAGAGTGGCGTCGTCGACGTCGGTATCATTGCAGGTCGCAGCGTCAGTATCTGCGGCGACGTCTGCTGAATCATCAATATGCTGTTGAGTCTGGGGGTCCAGCTCGTCTGTCATAGGCATGTGCTCCTCATCGTTGTTTGTCACCCTATGATAAAGTCTCGCGTCGACATCCCGCGCGCTGCAGCAAAGTTTCAAAACGTGTTCGATGACTCGTTTGGCTGACAAAAATTCGGCCTTCTTATTCAGTTTGTGCTTGACATCCCCTTCGCCGAATGACGTTGTGCCGTTCGCCTGCTGCAGCCTTTATTTTTCACTTGAACCCGCTAAAGTTGCATTTCAGCTTTTGGCGCGTGAAGTTGGATGCGCGCAGTCGACGGGCGGGCCCGTCGCGATTTGAAAGGACTTCGTATGGGACTTTTCACTGGTAAGACCGTAATCGTCACCGGCGGCGGCAAGGCCACGCTTAAGGACGGCTCCGCTGGCTCCATCGGCTACGGCATCGATATCGCTTTTGCCAAGGAGGGCGCAAACCTCGTCATTACCGGCCGCAACGTTGCCAAGCTCGAGGCTGCCAAGGAGTCCCTCGAGGCCGAGTACGGCGTCAAGGTTCTGCCTGTTCAGGCCGATGTCTCGGCTGGTCAGGACAACGAGGCCGTCGTCCAGAACGTCATCGACAAGGCCATTGAGGAGTTCGGCCGCATCGACGCCGTCGTCAACAATGCTCAGGCCAGCGCCTCGGGCGTGACCATCGCCGACCACACCATGGATCAGTTTAACCTGGCCATTTACTCTGGCCTGTATGCCACCTACCTGTACATGCAGAAGGCCTATCCGCACCTGAAGGAGACCAAGGGCTCCGTGGTCAACTTTGCTTCGGGCGCCGGCCTGTTTGGCAACTACGGCCAGTGCAGCTATGCCGCCGCCAAGGAGGGCATCCGCGGTCTGACTCGCGTTGCCGCCAACGAGTGGGGCAAGGACGGCATCAACGTCAACATCGTGTGCCCGCTTGCTTGGACCGCTGCGCTCGAGAACTTCCAGGATGCCTATCCCGAGGCGTTTAAGGCCAACGTTCACATGCCGCCGGCAGGCCACTACGGCGACGTCGAGAAGGAGATCGGCCGCGTTGTCGTTCAGCTCTGCGGTCCCGACTTTAAGTATATGAACGGCGAGACTGTCACCCTCGAGGGCGGCATGGGCCAGCGGCCGTAATGGTTACGCGGTTCTACGAACCGCGTAACGGCTCGACGCTGCAAACCCGCCAGAGCGGCAATCTGCCTTTCAACTTCGGCGGCATGATCAAAAGATCAATGCCGCCTCGTTTCAAGGCACCTTGCTCGCTCTGGCGGGTTTTCGCTGTCGGTACCAAAACATCGGCGTTACCTTGGCTGTTGCAAGTTGATGAAAGACGTCCCCAATGACTACCTTGCACCAGTTTCTGTCGAGTCGGTGCTCCTCGTTGGTTGCCCGTATAATGGTTTGCGTATGAACCGCAACCAAGGAGTTCCAGTTTATGGACCAGAACCTTTTTAAATTCGACCTGATCGCCGAGGACCCGACGACGCATGCACGTGCCGGCGTGCTGCATACCCCGCACGGCGATATCGAGACGCCGATCTTTATGCCCGTGGGCACCAAGGCAAACGTCAAGGGCATCCCTACCGAGACCGTCAAGCAGCTCGGTGCCCAGATCGTGCTTGCCAACACCTATCACCTGTCCATGCGTCCCGGCGAGGACACCATCGCCGAGCTGGGCGGCCTGCATAAGTTTATGAACTGGCACGGCCCCATCCTCACCGATTCAGGCGGCTTCCAGGTGTTCAGCCACAACGACGCCGTCAAGCTCACCGACGAGGGCGTGCGCTTTATCGTCAACGACTACGACGGCCGCCACGTGTTCTGGACGCCCGAGGACAACATGGAAATCGCCATGAAGCTCGGTTCCGACATCTGCATGCAGCTCGACCAATGCCCCGGCTATCCCGCAACGCGCCAGTATGTCGAGCGCGCCGTGGAGCTGTCGAGTATGTGGGCAGAGCGTTGCTATAAGGCGCACACCCGCGATGACCAGGCACTCTTTGGTATCGTCCAGGGCGGTATGCACCTGGACCTGCGCCTGCGCTCGCTGCGCCACCTGGAGGAGTGCGGCGACTTCCCCGGCTACGGCATCGGCGGCTACTCGGTGGGCGAGGACCACGAGACCATGTTCGAGACACTGGCGCCGCTGGCTTCCGAGTACATGCCCAAGCACAAGCCGCGCTACCTGATGGGCGTCGGCAACCCGACTACGCTCGTGCGCGGCGTGGGCGTGGGCATCGACATGTTTGACTGCGTGCTGCCGACGCGTACCGGCCGTATGGGCACGGCGTTCTCCAGCGAGGGTCGCCTCAACTTCCGTAACGCGCGCTTTGCTCACGACGACGGCCCCATCGATCCCACCTGCACCTGCCCGGTGTGCACGGGCGGCTACAGCCGTGCGCTCATCCGCCACATGGTCACGCAGAAGGAGATGCTCGGCGGCATCCTGCTGTCGATGCACAACATCTACTATCTGCTCAACCTTATGCAGCGTGCCCGCCAGGCCATTATCGAGGGCCGTTACGGCGCGTTTGTGAACGACTGGATGAACAGCCCGGCGGCGGTGGATTACTAAGAGCGGCACGGGTGCTTGCAAGGCGTGGGCAACGGCAAGGGGCGAGCACCGGCCAGTTGGCACATTCGCTGACACTGCTTGCGCGACCGCTGACCGATAGCTTGCAAGCACTTGATGCATCGTGGGTACCATACCGAATAGTTGATGTTCGGGCGGGTGTTTGGCGCATGGCGTCGACCCCGCCCGTTTTTCTTTTTCTCGATAGGAGTACCCATGATTAAGAACGAGAATGTCGAGGGCGAGCCCGCCTACGACGAGACGTACCGCCGCGGCCCCGTGGTCATGCGCGGCCCCATGATTCCTAAGGACAATACCTACGCCAACCTGCTGGCGCCCGAGGATTCAACCGACTGGCTGCATGCCGATCCGTGGCGCGTGCTGCGTATTCAGGCCGAGTTCGTCGATGGCTTTGGCGCGCTGGCTGAGCTCGGTCCCGCGGTGACCATCTTCGGCAGCGCCCGCACGCCCAAGACGGACCCGGTCTACAAGGCGGCGCGTACCGTCGGTCGCAAGATCGCCCAGCGCGGCGTGGCGGTTATCACCGGTGGCGGCCCCGGCATCATGGAGGCGGCCAACAGGGGAGCGGCGAGCGTTAACGGCAAGTCGGTTGGTCTGGGTATTGAGCTTCCGCACGAACAGGGGCTCAACAAATACGTGAACCTCGGCATGGACTTCCGCTACTTCTTTGTGCGCAAGACCATGTTCGTCAAATACAGCTCGGGCGCCATCGTGTTCCCCGGCGGCTTTGGCACGCTCGACGAGATGTTCGAGGTGCTCACGCTGGTGCAGACGCACAAGGTCAAGCGCATGCCGCTCGTGCTGGTAGGCAGCGAGTACTGGCAGGGCTTGTTCGACTGGCTCAACGGCCCGGTGATGGACGCCGGTATGATCAGCCCGCTCGATCCAGACCTGGTGCACATCACCGACGACCTCAACGAGGCGGTCGACGTCGCCCTGAGCGGGTTGATGTAGAGCAATCGTGCCTGCCGCGACATGAATATGCATGGCAATCTGATGCTATCTAACATCAGATTGCCATTTTTATTGGGTATACTGATGCAAAAGACGAGGTCGAGGAAGTCGCGTATGTCTACTGCAACGGTTAAGCCCACGACGGTTCGCATCGAAGAGGGACTCAAGGAGCAGGCGACTGAGTTTTTAGATTCGGTTGGCTTGAGCCTTAATTCCTATCTCAATCTGGCTGTTCGGCAGCTTGTAAATCAGCGGAAGATTCCGTTTGAGATTGTGGGTCGACCGGAGGCACCCAACGAGACGACGAGGCGCGCCATGGTGATCGCCGAGGCTCATGAGCTGGGAATTTTGCCGGACGACAGCCCGTCATTCGATAACGTTGATGAGCTGATGTCGTTCCTCGATGAGGACTAGGCGATGTTTGAGATTAAGGTCGAGGCTCAGTTTAAGACCGACTATAAGCGAACGATGCAGAGCCATCCGCAGTTAAAAACCGAGTTTAAGGCAGCTGTCGCCGAGCTTGTGGCTCATGGGTCGCTTCCGACGGAGTATGGTGCCCACGAGCTCTCAAACCCGGGCGGAAACTACAACGGCCACATCGATTTCCATCTATCCGACGGCCTGGTCGACGTGGTCGTTCTCTACCTGCCGCACAAAACTTATCCAGTGATCCGACTTGTAAGAATGGGTTCGCATCAAGAACTGTTCCAGGGTCCACTGAGCTAGCTGCCCACTCCTAAGTTGCGGTGGAATAGGGATTGATTTGCGGTTGATATGCCAAAAACAGTCCCTATTTCACCGCAAGTGATGAAAGTGCCCCTAGCGGGTGGGTTGGTAGCGGGGGCAGTAGCTGATGGCGATGGCGTCGACGCCCACGTGGGTGGCGATGGTGCAGCCGATGGGGCCGGTGCCGGCATCGACGTAGTCCTGACCCTCGAGCGCCTGATTGACGAGCTCCTGCTCCTCGGCGGCCCCGGTTGTGAGCACACGCACGCTCGAACCTGGGTGATTGGCCAAAAACGCGAGGCAGTCGGCCATGGTGTTGGCGACGATGCGCTTGGCGCCGCGGCCCTTCTTGATGGCCTTGATCTCGCCCGACTGCCACTCCGGAGAAACGGCCAGGCGAATGTTGAGCATCTGCGTGAGCTGACCGGCGAGCTTGGGGGCGCGGCCGTTCTTAACGAGGTTCTCGAGCGTGCGGGGAATCAGCAGCAGATGGGCGCCGGGCAGGGTTGCGCGAATCTGTGCCTCGGTCTCGTCCAGGCTGCGGCCGTCCTCGCGCATGGCGAGCGCGTACTCCACCAGCAGGCCCTCGGCGCCCGAGCCGGTGCGCGAATCGATGCAGCGCACGTCGAGCTCGTGGGTATCGGCCACCAGGCATGCGTTGGCGTAGCAGGCCGACCACTCACTGCACAGCGAGATAAAGATGGCGCTGTCGTGGCCGTCGGCGCGCACGCGATCGAAGAGTTCCTTGAACTCGCCGGCGCTCGGCTGCGAAGTGTGCGGCAGCTGCTCGGAACCGGCCATGCGGGCGACATACTCCTCGGCGGTGATCTGCACCTGGTCGAGCAGGTCCTCGCCTTCGATTATCACATGCAGCGGAATCACGTAGATGCCGAGCTCTTGGGCGCGGGCGGGGGAGATGTCCGACGTGGAGTCGGTTATGATGGCAAAAGACATAATTGCACCTTTCGATGGGGCGCCTGCGCGCCGCCGATTGAGAGCAAAGTGCGTCAAGTATAGTGGAGTTGTTCCACATTGCCAGCTTTAATTGTTGAATAGTCAACGGTTTGAAGCGTCGGTGTGGAAATCGCCAATTGGGGAAGAGGGATGTCGATGGCGGCATTACAGCTATGCGAGCGGCCGGTCGTGCTGTTCGATTTTGACGGTACGGTGGCTGACACGGGCCGGGCGGTGATGACCTCGACGCGCAAGACGCTGGCTGCGCGCGGGTTTTCGGAAGTGCAGATGGGTGACCTGCGCCGCATGATCGGACCCCCGCTGTGGAAGAGCTTCCACGACTTTTACGGCTTTACGCGCGAGGAGTCGCTCGTGGTGGCCGACGAGTACCGCGTCTTTTTTGACGAGCTGGGGCCGGAGGAGTATCCCGTGTTCGACGGGATCCCCGGGCTGCTCGACGACCTTGCGGCACAGGGACACCGCATGGCGGTCGCGACGTCGCGCATGGAGGCAAAGTGTATCGACATGGTACATGAACTGGGGCTTTGCCAGTTTGAAGCCGTGGTTGGCATGAATCCGCCGCAGGGACGCGAGACCAAGGCGGATTCGGTGCGCGATGCGCTGGCGGCCCTGGGTGCGACCGCGGACGAGGCCGTGATGATCGGCGATCGCTTTAACGACGTCGAGGGCGCGCACGCGATGGGCGTGCCGTGCATCGGCATTTATTCGGGTGCGGCGGCGCCGGGGGAGCACGAGGCCGCGGGCGCCGATGCGGTGGTGCACTCGGTGGCCGAGCTTGCTAAACTTTTCGCTATATAAGTATGTGATGTGAGGGGCGGGTGCGCTCGCCGCTCATTGGTAAGGAGGTCGTCCATGAATCAGGTGGAGCAGAGCGTCGCCGAGTATGTCGACGAGGTCTGGGAGGATGTCGTCGCCGATATTGAGCGGTTGGTGAGTTATCCGTCCGTGGCGGTTTCTGCCAATGCGGAGCCCGGCGCGCCGTTTGGCCGACCGGTGCGTGACGCGCTCGACTGCGCGCTCGGCATCGCGCAGAAGCTCGGCTACCAGACGAGCGACGACGAGGGCTATGTGGGTATCGCCGACATTCCGGGTCGCGGTGACAAGCAGCTCGCGACCATCTGCCACGTGGACGTGGTTCCCGCCGGTCCCGGTTGGAACAGCGACCCGTTTGCGATGGAGCGTCGCGAGGGCTGGCTGCTTGGTCGCGGCGTGATCGACGACAAGGGCCCGGCCGTGCTGTCGCTCTACGCCGGTGCCTACCTGCTCAAACACGGCATTACCCCGCGCTATACCTTCCGCGCGCTGCTGGGCTGCGATGAGGAAGTGGGCATGTCCGACGTTCACCATTATTTGGAGAACTACGCAGATCCCGACTTTTTGTTTACGCCCGATGCCGAGTTCCCGGTCTGCAATGCCGAGAAGGGCCAGTTCGAGGCGACGTTCGTGAGCCCCAAGATCGACGGCGGGCGCATCGTGTCCTGGAGCGGCGCCGAGGCGACCAACGCCATCCCGTCGCAGTCCATCTGCGAGCTTGCGATTGCCGTCGACGAGCTGCCGGCGCCCGTCGAGAACGCCGACCGCCTGGAGATCACGGCGCTCGACAACGGTCATGCGCAGATTTTCGCCCACGGTATCGGTGGTCATGCCTCGATGCCCGAGGGTACGGTCAACGCTGTCGGCCTGATCGTGGCGTACCTGCGCGAGGCCGAGGACGCGTTTGGCGCCCGCGGCGAGCGCCTGCTGACGCCTGCCGAGCACGAGTTCGTCAAGTTCCTGGCCTTTGTGCATGCGGATGCTTATGGCCGCGGCCTGGGGATTGATGCGACGAGTGCGGCGTTTGGCCCGCTCACGTGCAATCCCGGCGTCATCCGAGTGGTGGATGGCCACATTGAGCAGATCATCGACGTGCGTTTCCCCGACAGCACGAGCGCCGATACCATGTGCGAGCAGCTTGAGCCGCTCGTGGGCCGCTTTGGCGTGACGTATCGCGTGGGCCGTGCCAAGGTGCCGTTCTCGGTTTCGGCCGACGACCCGGCCGTGAAGGCGCTCATCGATACCTATAACGAGTTTACGGGTAAGCATGCCGAGCCTTTCGCCATGGGCGGCGGCACGTATGCGCGCAACTTTGCCCGCGCCGTGTCGTTTGGTCCCGAGGAGACCGGCCTTGAGCTGCCCGCGTGGGGCGGCCAAATGCACGGCCCCAACGAGTGCGCTAACGAGGACCAGCTCAAGCAAGCGCTCAAGATCTATATTGTGGCAATCCTCCGTCTAAACGAACTTGAACTGTAGGGCTTCCCCAGGCACCCGACCTTGCCCCTCAAACCGTCGCTTGCGTACCAAAGTACGCGGCGCTCCTCTTTCGGGGCAATCTCGGGCACCTGGGAAACCCCAACATTTTGCTTGGATACACGAGCCCGGTGCTTCGGCTCCGGGCTTTTTAAGTTGTGGGAACGTTCCCAATGACTACCTTTCTCCGGTGTAAAAGGCGTGCCATGGTTGGGGTGGGGATTGTTATTCGTTTGTAAAGGCTGGGCAGCGCTTGCGGTAAGGGTCTATCAAATGACCGTAAGAAACTGCAGTTGGCGTGGGCGCTGCCCGATCGAGGCCGTATCTTTCCAAACAGCAAAGCGGGCAGGGTGCCCGCGAGTCGCATGTATGAAAGGAAGATCATGCTCGATCAGGCTTATTCTCGTCGTCAGTTCCTCGGCCTCGCTGGTGGTCTTGCCAGCATCGTCGGTCTCGGCCTCGCTGGCTGCGGTGGCGCAGGTGCTTCCGATGCCGCCGACAAGGGTAGCGCCGCCGCTGCCGAGTCCGTCTCCGGCGAGGTGACCTACGACGGCGCCTCTTCGTTCCAGGCTCTCGTCGAGGCTGCTGCCGAGAAGTTCATGGACGCCAACCCCGACGTCTCCATCTCCGGCTCGGGTAACGGTTCGGGCAAGGGCCTGACCGCCGTCGCCGCCGGCACCGTCACCATCGGTAACTCCGACGTCTTCGCCGAGACCAAGCTCGAGGCCGACCAGGTCAAGAACCTCGTTGACCACGAGGTCGCCGTCGTGGGCATGGGCCCCGTCGTCTCCAAGAACGTCAAGGTCGACGACCTGTCCCTCGAGCAGCTCAAGGGCATCTTCTCCGGCCAGATCACCAACTGGAAGGAGGTCGGCGGCGACGACGCCACCATCGTCGTCCTCAACCGCAAGGCCGGCTCCGGCACCCGCGCCACCTTCGAGGCCGCCGTCTTTGGCGACGAGGCTGTCGACTTTAAGGGCGACGCCGAGCTCGACAAGTCCGGCGACGTCCAGACTCAGATGGCCAGCACCGACAACGCCATCTCCTACCTCGACTTCTCGCACTTCGACGACTCCAAGTTCAACGCCATCAAGGTCGAGGGCGTCGAGCCCAAGAGCGAGAACGTCACCGACGACTCCTTCAAGATCTGGGCGACCGAGCACATGTACTGCTCCAAGGACGCCGACGAGGCCACCAAGGCTTTCCTGGACTTCATGCTTTCCGACGACGTCCAGGGCAAGCTCGTCGAGGAGCAGGGCTTCATCCCCGTCTCTGCCATGAAGGTCGTCAAGGACGCCAGCGGCAAGGTTTCCTCCAAGTAATTATTCGCCCCCGGAAAGGTTTGCAATGGCAAAACAGCTGCCAAAGCGCGACCTTGAGAACGTGGGCCTGGGCGTCACGGGCGCGTGCGTAGCGCTCGTGACGCTTGTCGTTGCCGCGCTCATCTTCATGGTCGCCCAAAAGGGCCTCTCGGCTTTTGTCAAGGACGGCGTCTCGGTCGTCGAGTTTTTCACCGGTACCAAGTGGGACCTGGCCAACACGGCCGAAAACGGCCTGCCCTATACCGGCGCCCTGCCCCTGATCGTTACCTCGTTTGCGGTCATGGTGCTCTCCACGCTCATCGCGCTGCCCATCGCCATCGGCTCTGCCATCTTCGCGGTCGAGATCCAGCCTAAGTTTGGCTCCAAGATCTTCCAGCCGCTCATTGAGCTTTTGACCGGCATCCCTTCGGTCGTCTTTGGCCTGATCGGCTTTCACGTGGTCGTCGGCCTTATGAAGAGCGTCTTCCACGTGAGCACGGGCCTGGGCATCCTACCCGGCGCCATCGTGTTGGCCGTCATGATCCTGCCGACCATGACCACGCTTTCGGTCGATGGCCTGCGCGCCGTGCCCGACAGCTACCGTCAGGGCTCGCTCGCGCTGGGCTACACCCGCTGGCAGACTATCTGGCACGTGGTGCTCAAGTCCGCCATACCGTCGCTCATGACCGCGGTCATCCTTGGCATGACCCGCGCCTTTGGCGAGACGCTCGCCGTGCGCATGGTCATCGGCGGTATCGAAGCCATGCCGACGTCGCTGTTGTCGCCGGCTTCGACCATCACGACCACGCTCACCACGTCCATGGCGGTCTATGCCGAGGGCTCGGCCCAGGACGACGTCCTGTGGGCGCTCGGTCTGCTGCTGATGGGCATGAGCCTCATCTTCATCCTGATCATCCATCTCATTGGCCGCAAGGGGGCGAAGGCTCGTGGCTAGCACGCGCATCCATATCGACGAGGCGAGACTCGGGCGTGTCCAAAAACAGGACCGCATCGCCACGGGCGTGCTGACGGCAATCGTCGCCATCGTCATGCTCGTCGTCGTTTCCATGGTGGCCTACATCCTGTTCGAGGGTATCTCGACGCTGTTCCAGCCGGGCTTCCTCACGGAGCCGTCGCGCGCCAACGGCACCCAGGGCGGCGTGCTCTACCAGCTGTTCGACTCGTTCTACCTGCTGCTGATCACCCTGATCATCTCGGTGCCCATCAGCCTGGGCGGCGCGGTTTTCCTGGTCGAGTACGCACCCGACGGCCCCGTTCGCGACATCGCTTCCACCGCCATCGAGACGCTGTCCTCGCTGCCTTCCATCGTCGTCGGCATGTTCGGCTTCCTGGTGTTTTCGGTGCAGCTGGGCTGGAAGTACTCCATCATCTCCGGCGCCGTCGCACTCACCATGTTCAACATCCCCATCCTGGTGCGCGTGATTCAGCAGGCGCTCGAGGACGTGCCGCAGGCCCAGCGCGACGCGTGTCTGGCCATGGGTCTCACCCGCTGGGAGGCCACGCTGCACATCCTGATTCCCGAGGCCATGCCCGCCATCGTGACCGGCATTGTGCTTTCGGCCGGTCGCGTGTTTGGTGAGGCCGCGGCACTGCTCTTCACCTCGGGCATGAGCTCGCCGGTTCGTCTCAACTTCTTGAGCTTTAACCTGTCGAGCCCCACTTGCGCCTGGAATGTGTTCCGTCCCGGTGAGTCGCTCGCCGTGCACATCTACAAGATCTACGGCGAGGGCAGCCCCGAGGCGCAGCAGATCGTTTGGGGTACTGCGGCGCTGCTGATGATCTGCGTGCTGCTGTTTA
This sequence comes from uncultured Collinsella sp., assembly GCA_934658705.1. Taxonomy (GTDB): domain Bacteria; phylum Actinomycetota; class Coriobacteriia; order Coriobacteriales; family Coriobacteriaceae; genus Collinsella. Next base: position 99,137 of record CAKUHP010000001.1, read on the forward strand.
ACGTAATCGCCCGTATCGTGGGCAAGCAACTGGCAAGGAGGATGACGGCCGAATGAGCGAGATGAATGCAACGCCCGCAACCGAGGCGGTCACGTCCGAGACCCAGGACTTTCTGTCGAGCGTGGGGGAGAGCGAGAAGCGCGTTCGCGTGAGCGGCAAGGCCGTGAGCGACGAGGTCGTGCTCTCCACCAAGGACGTCAACGTGTACTACGGCAACCACCATGCGCTACACGACACGTCGCTCGACTTTCACAAGGGCGAGATCACGGCGCTCATCGGGCCTTCGGGCTGCGGTAAGTCGACCTTTTTGCGCAGCCTTAACCTGATGAACCGCGAGATTCGCGGCTGCCGCGTGGAGGGCGAGATCAACTACCGCGGGCGCAACGTGAACACCAAGGCCGAGAACACGTATGAGCTGCGTCGTTCCATTGGCATGGTGTTTCAGCAGCCCAACCCCTTCCGCAAGTCCATTCGCGACAACATCACGTTTGCACCCAAGCGCCACGGCATCACCGATCGCGACGAGCTCGATCGCATGGTCGAGGAGAGCCTGCGCGGCGCGGCGCTGTGGGACGAGGTCAAGGACAAGCTCGACAAGAGCGCCTACGCGCTTTCGGGCGGTCAGCAGCAGCGCCTGTGCATTGCGCGCACGCTGGCGCTCAACCCCGACGTGATTTTGTTCGACGAGCCCTGCTCGGCGCTCGACCCCATCTCGACGCTGGCAATCGAGGACCTTATGTCGTCGATTGTGGCCGACCGCGCCATCGTCATCGTGACGCACAACATGGAGCAGGCGTCGCGCGTGTCCAACCGCACGGCGTTTTTCTACATGGGCGATATGGTCGAGTACGACGAGACCGACGAGATTTTCCAACGGCCCAAGGATAAGCGGCTGAATGATTACCTCACCGGCATGTTCTCCTAGTCCGGGACATGCTTGAGGCCCGCGGCGGCCACGGTCGCCACGGGACTGATTGGAGAGGCGGGTCATCTCTTTTGGGAGATGGCCCGCCTTTTTGTGTCGCTGTCGGCTTTCGACCTGCCAAAAGGGGACAGGCGCCTTCGTGGTGGTTTGGGGTGGTGCTCGCTGCTATCATGGACAACGTTGAATTTCTACGAAGGAGCAGGGCATATGGCGATTCTTTTGGGATGCGATTCCGTCAGCCTAGAGTTTCCCACCAAGCATATTTTCGATAGCGTGACGCTCGGCGTGGGCGAGGGCGACCGTATTGGTATTGTCGGCAAAAACGGCGACGGCAAGTCGACGCTGCTGAGCGTACTCGCAGGCACGCTGGAGCCCGACGATGGCCGCGTGACGCATCGCCGCGGTACCACGATCGGCCTGCTCGGCCAAAAGGACCAGCTTGTCGATACCGACACCGTGCATCATGCCGTCGTGGGCGACACGCCCGAGTACGAGTGGGCCTCGAGCCCCCGCACGCGCCAGATCCTCGCCGGCCTCATTAGCGATGTGCCCTGGGAGGGCACGGTGGGTGAGCTTTCGGGCGGCCAGCGCCGCCGCGTGGACCTTGCGCGCCTGCTGATCGGCGACTACGACGTGCTCATGCTCGACGAGCCCACCAACCACCTGGACATGCGCACCATCAACTGGCTCGCGCGCCATCTTAAGGCCCGCTGGCAGCGCGGCCAGGGCGCCATGCTCGTGGTCACGCACGACCGTTGGTTCTTGGACGAGGTTTGCACCAGCATGTGGGAGGTCCACGACGGCCAGGTCGATCCTTTCGAGGGCGGCTACTCCGCATACATCCTGCAGCGCGTAGAGCGCGACCGCATGGCCGCCGTCACCGAGGAGCGCCGTCGCAACATGGCGCGCAAGGAGCTCGCGTGGCTGAGCCGCGGCGCCCAGGCCCGCTCCACCAAGCCCAAGTTTCGCGTGGAGGCCGCCCGCGAGCTCATCGCCGACGTGCCGCCCGTGCGTGACGAGCTGGAGCTCAAGCGCCTGGCCGTGAGCCGCCTGGGCAAGCAGGTTATCGACGTCATTGACGTGGACGCCGGCTATGCGGATGCCGACGGCGCGCCCAAGCAGGTGCTCTCCGACGTGACCTGGCTTATTGGCGCGGGCGACCGCTATGGCCTGTTGGGCGAGAACGGCGCCGGCAAGTCCACGCTGCTCGACGTGATCCAGGGTAAGATCGCACCCCTGCGCGGCCGCGTGAAGATCGGCCAGACGGTGCGCTTTGGCGTGCTGTCGCAGCAGCTCGAGGAGCTCGAACCCTTTATGGGCGACACGATCCGCGAGGTGCTGGGCAATTACAAGAAGTACTACATTATCGACGGCAAGGAGACCTCGCCCGAGAAGCTCTGCGAGCGGCTGGGCTTTACGACGCAGCAGCTTTGGAGCCGCATCGGTGACCTTTCGGGCGGCCAGCGCCGTCGTCTGTCCCTGCTGCTGACGATTCTGGACGAGCCCAACGTGCTCATCCTGGACGAGCCGGGCAACGACCTGGATACCGACATGCTGGCGATTGTCGAGGACCTGCTCGACGGCTGGCCCGGCACGCTGATCCTGGTGACGCACGACCGCTTCCTCATGGAGCGCGTGACCGACCAGCAGTGGGCACTGCTCGACGGCCACCTGACGCACATGCCTGGCGGCGTGGACCAGTACCTGCGCCTGTGCAACGCTACCGCCGAGGGTGAGCCCGTGGGCGCGCCGAGCGCTAAGACCGGCACGTTCGACACCGGTGCGGCGGCTGCAGCGGCCGAGAAGCCCAAGTCGAGTGGTCAGCCCAACGGCCTTTCCAACGCCGAGCGCCAAAAGCTCCGCCGCGAGGTGAGCTCGCTCGAGCGCAAGATGGAGACGCAGCGCGCTCGCGTGGGGGAGGCCGAGGCCGCGATGGCCCAGGTCGACCCCACCAACTACACGGCGCTCGGTGAGCAGCAGGCAAAGATCGACGAGGCCCACGCCGCCATGGACGAGCTGGAGATGGCGTGGCTCGAGGCGAGCGAAAAGCTCGAGGGCGAGGAGTAGGCGAGGATGATCAAGGCCGCGTTTTTCGATATCGACGGCACGCTGCTGAGCTTTGAGACCCACCGGATTCCGGCGTCGGCGCAGCAGGTGCTCGACAGCTTTCACGAGCGGGGGATCGCGTGCGTGATCGCCACGGGCCGTCCGACCTACCAGATGCCGGATTGGCTGTTCGACCTGGGCTGGGATGCGTACATTACGCTCTCGGGCCAGCACTGCTTTGATGCCGAGGGCGTCTACCGCAGCTGCCCGATCGATCCGGCCGATGTCGCGGTAATCGTGGACCAGGTGGCGCAGGGGCGCTACGACTCGCTGTGCATGCAGGGCGAGAACTCGTTTGTGAACCGCCTGTCCGAGCGCGTGGTGACGGCTGGCAGTAATGCGGGAATCGTCTACCACGAGGAGCCGTTTGAGCACGCCTTCGACGCGCCGGTCTATCAGTTCTGTGCCTTTGTGGACCCGGCCGACGAGCACATCGTGACCGACGCCGTGTCGCACTCGCTTACCACGCGCTGGTGCGATTTGTTCTGCGACATTATTCCGGCCAACGGTGGCAAGGACCTGGGCGTGGCGGCGACGCTCGAGCGCCTGGGTATCGACGCGAGCGAGGCGATCGCCTTTGGCGACGGCGAGAACGACCTGTCAATGTTCTCGGCCGTGGGCACAAGTGTGGCCATGGGCAACGCGCAGGAGACGGTGAAGGCCGCCGCGACCTACGTAACGACCGCCGTAGACGACGACGGCATCTACAACGCCGCCAAGCACTTCGGTCTGATCTAGCGGCAGGCCGGCGCCCGGCATTTGGGGACGTTCCTTTTCTGCCGGCAGCGGGGGACACTCCTTGCGGGGAGTGTCCCCATTTTGTTTTTGTTCCGCGCGTTTTGTGAAACACGGCTAACTTTTTAGGCAAAGTAGTAAGACGAGGGCAACTTTTGCGGTAAAGTAAGCCAAGGAAAGTATCCAAAGGCTAACTAGCAATCATCGCGAAAGGCGGCCCATGGCCCTACGTGAGTCCGGAGAAGACTACCTCGAATCGATCTACGTTCTGTCACAACGTCAGGGCATCGTGCGTTCGATTGACGTCGCAGAGTACCTCGGCGTGACCAAGGCGAGCGTTTCCAAGGCCATGGCGACGCTGGAGAGCAACGGCTATGTCGAAATGGGCAAACGCGATGTTCGCCTAACGGAGCGAGGGCTGGAAGTCGCCTGTCAAATGTGGGAGCGCCATTGCTTTTTCGTGGGGCTTTTGGAGGAGGCTGGTGTTTCGGCTGAGGTCGCGTCGCAAGAGGGCTGTCACATGGAGCATTGCTTGAGTGAGGAAAGCTTCGAGAAGCTGAGGGCGATGCTGGGTCGGGAAGATGTAGCGGACTCAACAGCGGAAGCCTAACTGTCCCACAGTAGCGCTGAGTTCGCGCAAAGCGCGAACCAGCGAAAGGGGATAGGGGGTTCGAACAACAACAGCCACCTTTGAGTCCAAAGTAACCCAATCAATAGGTAGCGCCCTTTCAACAATGCTGCCCTTCCATCCCAAAGACACGCGCTTCCCGCGCCAAAGGCGCGGGACAGCGACCGGGACCAAAGGCCCCATCAGCCAAGTCCAACTCAGACAAGGAACCCCGCCAGACAGCGATGCCCAAGAACCGCCAGCTGTGTCACCGCAGGCCGGAGCCGGGCTTGGTTTTGAAAACACTCCGCACTGATATCTTCTTAATTGAAGACGCCGATGGCGCATCCGTATACCATTGGCGTCGACACCATCAGA
>CAKUHP010000002.1 GCA_934658705.1 uncultured Collinsella sp.
TCTACTACCGCGTCCACGCCTCCAACATCGGCTGGATGGCCTGGGCCAAGGACGGCGAGGAGGCCGGCACCACCGGCTACGGCAGGAGCGTCGAGGCCGTCCAGGTCAGGCTCGTCAGGAAGGGCGACGCCGCCCCCTCGTCCGACGGCGCCAACGTCGACTACGCCTTCAAGAAGAAGCCCATGTCCCTTACCTACCGCGCCCACGTCTCCAAGGTGGGCTGGCAGGGCGCCGTGGCTGACGGGGCGACCGCCGGCACCACCGGCCGCGGCCTCGCCCTCGAGGACCTCAAGCTCTCGCTCGACAGCTCCGACTACTCCGACGGCTCGGCCGTCCAGATCGACGCCCACGTCGCGGGCATCGGCTGGCAGGGCTGGGACAGCCCCTCGGCCTCCGAGGGCGGCACCACCGGCCAGGGCCGCGCCGTCGAGGCGGTGCGCCTGAGGCTCACGGGCTCCCTCGCCAGGGACTACGACGTCTACTACCGCGTCCACGCCTCCAACATCGGCTGGATGGCCTGGGCCAAGGACGGCGAGGAGGCCGGCACCACCGGCATGGCTTACTCTCTTGAGGCTGTCCAGATTAAGTTGATTAAGAAGGGCGCTTCCCATCCTGATACGTCGGGGTATTCCCATCTTGAAATTCCTGCGGTAGCGTATTCCTCTCTGGTGGAGGGTTCTTGGCAGAATAGTGTTTCAGCTGGAGAGGTGTCTGGCACAACTGGTAAAGGAATTCCGATTTCTGGGTTTTCGGCTAAAACGGATTCACCTGTTGCCGGCGGGATAAATTATCAACTTCATCTTTCGAATGTAGGCTGGACTTCCGTTAAGTCAAACGGAGGGCAGCTATCGTCTGCCGCTGGATCCAATTCGGTTGAAGCTATCAGAATCTCTCTGTCGGGTGACTTGGCAACTTATTATGATGTCTGGTACAGGGTTCATGTCGATAACGTCGGGTGGCTCGGCTGGACCAAAAATGGTGCTGTCGCCGGAAGCACCGGCTATGGAACACATGTTCAGGCTGTTCAAGTTCAACTAACAAAGAAAGGCGCCAATGCCCCCGGGAGCACCGTTTCGCCTTGTTTGCTTGGGCAGCCTTATGCGCTTGCAAATCCAATGCAAAAGAAGATCGTAGATCTTGCTCGACAGGTGCCGTCTCCTGGTCCGGGCTTGTGTTCTGAATGGATTGCTCAAATCTATGAGCGTGCCGGATTTAGGAACGTTCATACAGACGCCTGCGATTACTACTGGGATTATTGTAAATATACCGATTATTCTCAGCTGAAGGTTGGAATGGTCATTGCCGTGCCTTCGCATGCGCATACATATATGGGCAGCATTTACGGTCACGTTTGTCTCTACATTGGTAATAACCAGGTTATGGATAACGTTGGCCAGATCAGGACGCTCGATATGGCGTCCTGGTTGGATTACTACTCCACCTCTTATAAGCCAAAATGGGGCTGGTACGACAACGTGCCGCTTGCATAACTAATCGTAAGCTATGCCTTTGCAAGGGCTCTAGCAGAAACTCTGATCTAAAACGAACGGGTCGTTTTGCAACGGTCCGTTCGTTTCTATTTATGCGCCATTCACGTTTTCGATATTTAAGCAATTGGCGAAACGATAAATAATGATGCTAAAGATGGTCGATTGATGGGGGAGTCGAATGAAAAAGACGCAACGACTGCTAGCAACGGCAATGGCGCCATTACTGATCCTTCAGTGTCTTCTGACGCCCCTTTCTGTCTGGGCCGATTCTTTACCGGTGCAGCCGGAATCTACAGATTATTCCGTTAGTGCTGCCAGCGGCTCGGAAGACGAGGACTTCGTCTTAAATGACGAACAACAGGGGGTTGAAGTCGAGCAGCCGACTGTTTCAGACAATGATTCTTCCTCATCCGTTTCTAGTGAGCCTGCTTCCAATGCAACTGATTCGCCGAAATCCGAAAACGATGCATCCACTGTCTTTGGCTCTGTTTCATACCAGACTCATGTACAGGATATTGGCTGGCAAGCTCCCGTTTCAAGCGGAATGACGGCTGGCACTACAGGTCGTGCTAAGCGCGTCGAAGCCCTCAAGATTAATCTGCTTTCACAAGATGGCGCCCCACTGGGGAATAACAGCATTTCGCTCCAATCTCATATTTCCGGGATCGGCTGGGAGTCTCAGCCGGTGGGCAACGGGCAGACTTCTGGAACAGTTGGACAGTCGCGAGCCATCGAGGCTATCAAGCTATCATTGTCGAGCGGTCTTTCTGATTCGTATGACATTTGGTATCGCGTACACTCTGCAAATGTTGGCTGGCTTGGTTGGGCTTCAAATGGCGAGCCTGCCGGAACGCAGGGCTATGCTTACCAGATTGAGGCAGTTCAGATTAAGGTGCTTCCCAAAAATGCCCAAGGTGCGCCAGTGCGAGGCGATGCCTTTAGGGACCATGCACAGGAACCGCCTACCGTATCCTATCGATCTCATGTCTCCAATGTTGGTTGGATGAGTACGGTTGCGAATGGAAATACCTCGGGTGTCGTTGGCTCAAAGAATGCTATTGAGGCGTTGTCGCCTAGGGTTACTTGGTATGGGCACGGAGGTGCTATCTCTTCTCGTGCGCATGTTTCTGGCATCGGTTGGCAAAACTGGTCTTCAGACACTATTGGCACGACGGGTCAGTCTCAATCGATTGAGGCCGTTCAGTTTAAGCTGAACGGTGAGATATCTACTGCCTATGACATCTGGTACCGAGCCTATGCTTCTGGATTGGGTGGATGGCTTGGATGGGCGTCGAATGGGGCTCCTGCGGGATCTACGGCGAAGGGCGTTAGTATCCAAGGTGTTCAGATCTTATTGGTTGAAAAGGGCGGTTCTGCTCCTGGTGACACCACGTGCCATTTTGTTGGAGTTACGGATACTTTGAGCGGTATTTCCCTTGGTTTGAAGGGTAAAAGCTTGGGCCTTGAACAGGGTAAGTCAATAATACTGGGCTCCGAGAGCGGCTCTGAACCATTGACTTCGATTTCCCTTACGTTTGAAAACCAAGAGACTCTGGGCTCAATTGATTACTCCGGTTGTTTTGAATTTGGAGGATGGAGCGATATCGTTTCTGATGGTGCGGAACTAAATTTAAAAAATGACGGGCGTGCCCTAAAAGCTGTTAGATTGACTCTTACAGGGGATTTGTCTGGCTCCTATGACATTTGGTACCGCTGTTTTGACTCTCAAAAAGGATGGCTTGGCTGGGCGTGTAATGGCGCGGATTCGGGAACGGCTTTGGTGGGCTCATTCCTTAAGGCGATTGAAGTACGTGTTATCAGCAAGGATGGCGGTGCTCCCGGCGTAACGGATGGAGCGTTTGTTGCGGACCCGTCCGCTTATGGTCCACATGTAATCTACCAGGCCCATTCCGCTAACTATGGGTGGTCTTCATCTGTTCTTGATGGGCGGGAAGCTGGTACGACTGGAAAATCGCTCTCTCTTCAGGCTTTGAATGTGTCGCTGGCTGGCGTTGACGATGATTCGTTTATCGAGGCCAGGGCTCATGTTGCCAATATTGGTTGGCAGGATTGGCGTTCCGCCGCTTATGTTGGAACTGTTGGGCAAGGGCTAGCAATTCAGGCCCTTGAACTGCGTCTAAATGGCCCGATTGCGAATCAGTATGACATTTACTATAGAGTTCATTCGGCTGGTTATGGCTGGTTGGGTTGGGCCAAAAACGGCGATTCCGCTGGAACTACGGGGTTAAATATCCAGACAGAAGCTGTCCAAATTAAGCTTGTCGCGAAGGGCGGGGATCCTGGCGCGTCGTCTGTGCCCGCATTTATCTCGGCTCCAGCTCTAACGCTCCAGGCGCATGTCGCCACGCTTGGTTGGATGATTCCCGTTGGCAACGGTGGTGTTGCAGGCACAACTGGCAGATCGCTTGCTATTGAGGCACTGAAGTTGAATGTCTCCAGTAGCGTATCGGGCAACATTGAGTACTCTGCCCATGTGCAGGATGTGGGCTGGCAGGGATGGACTTCCAATGGGGATGTCGCTGGCACGGTAGGCCGCGCAAAGCATATCGAGGCTCTTAAGATTAGGTTGACCGGTGATTTATCGAACTACTTTGATGTTTGGTATCGAGCGTATTGCCAAGACTTTGGATGGCTCGATTGGGCTTTAAATGGGCAGCCTTCGGGCACATCTAAGATTGGGTACAGGGTCGAGTCGGTTCAAGTGAAGATTGTTCCCAAGGGTGCTGGTGCTCCCGGTCCTACTGGTCGTCCTTATACTGAACAGCCGATGCTCCCGACTGACATGATGGCTATGCTCAGCCGCGCTAATCGAAACGCGAGCAATACAAGCTGGCTAATCTTGGTAGATAGGCAGGCGTGTCGCCTTGGGGTTTTTCGCGGCCAGCGCGGGTCGTGGAGCTACGCTCAATACTGGACTTGCTCTACCGGCGCTCCTAGTACCCCAACGCCCACGGGTGAGTATACTGTCACCGGCAAGGGTTACTCGTTTGGACATGGGTATACCTGTTACTACTATACGCAGTTTTATGGGGACTATCTGTTCCATTCAATTCCGTATTACCAAGGGACCTTTAATCCCATGGACAGCAGAATGGGAATGCACGTCTCGCAAGGTTGCGTTCGCTTACCGTTTGATCGCGCCAAATGGATTTGGGATAACGTGCCCCTTGCTACTAAGGTCGTAATCTACTAGCTATTCCCGCAAGCGGCGAGAGCTTGTTGGAGGGCCCTTTCCTGTTGCCGTAGTCTTGGCAACAGGAAAGGGCCCTTGCCGTTGGATTAGGCTTCTTTTTCTTCGTTCACCTAATTGGCGGAATTAATGAAGTCTACCCCCGATAGTATGGTTATTGACGACTGTCTATCTAGGAGGCGATTCTTTTGAAAAGGCAATTTAGAGCATTTATTGTTCTGATTTCCTGCTTCATGTCGATGCTGCTTTTGAGCCCTTTGGCTTGTTGGTCAGATCAAAATGTTGGTTTCAACGAATATGAATCCGTTCCAGAGACTCAATCCGACCCCTCGGATCGCACTGCTGCTGTAGCCGATGAAACGGCGTCTTCGATTGATGTTGCCATGGAGCCCAAAGAGGCGGTCCCGGATGTCAGCTATAAATCTCACATTTCAGGCATTGGTTGGGAGCCGACGTTTACATCGAATGGCTCGATCTCTGGCACAACAGGCCAGTCTCGTAGGCTTGAGGCACTCAGGGTTTCCCTCCCTAATTCAGAAGACCTTGGTATCGAATACCGCTCTCATGTTCAAAATGAAGGCTGGCAGGATTGGGTTTCTAATGGAGCTGTCTCCGGCACGACGGGAAAGGGCCTTCAGATTGAAGCCGTCGAGCTTAAACTGACGGGTGACAGGGCGGCTTCTTATGACCTGTATTATCGCATTCATGCTTCTAATTTCGGCTGGCTTGGATGGACCTCAAATGGGTTGACTGCGGGAACCACCGGTTGGTCTTATGCCGTTGAAGCAATACAGATTGTTATTGTAAAGAAGGGTGACGCGGCGCCCGGCGATACCGCTGGTGCCTATGTCCCGTATGCCTTTAATTGCCCTCTTTCTCAGGTTGGGGAGACGACCAAAGTTACCCTGAATAATCCGCAGATCGAGGATATAAAACGACTCGGTATCGCTGATTCAATTAAGGTGTCTGGCTCCATGTCGTATGGAGGGAAGGTTACCCGTTCTGTTTCCAGCACGATTGCACTCGGAGATCTGGGCTCTAGCTCCAGTGAAATTGAATTTAGAGATTATGGTCCGTTTGACGTTACGTTGCAGTATTTGAAGAACGGAAATATTGTTCATGAGGATCATCAGTCAATTGGTATTTCTGCGAGCGAGTACAACCTTGCCCCTTTGAGTGCTTCTTTCCCCGTTGTTCTCTATTCGCTATCTTTCTGGGATATCAGCACCTCTTCTGCTGGAACGACCATTCCGTCAATTGTGATGCTCGATCGTCCAAGTGCCTATAACTGGAACTCGCTTCCATCCGGGATGTATGGTCTTCCGTATCTGACCTATGAGGAGAATGCTACTAGTTCGAGCTATCAGGCGTTCGCGGATTATGTCGCTGCCCTCTACGAGATCAACCCCAAGGCAAAGTTCAATCTGTATATCAATGACATCACTTGCTCGTTGATCCATAGGATGATTTATGCCAATAAGATTCCCACTGGGCAATACTCCATTCGGCTGTTGTCCGATGGATCTGCCACGTATGTCTTTACCAACGAGGCCTTCGACGTTAAGGATCCGGATTCTAAGCAAGCGGAGCTGATTGCTTTATGGAACGCTGCCAAGAATAAGGAATACGAAACCGGTGAGGTTTCAAAGTCGTATGGCGATTATCACGATCACTGGGATTCTATGTATGCCGTGCTGAGTATTGAGCCTGGCACTCAGTGGTGGATGACTCGAACGAATCTGTTTACGAGTGGTGACGATAATGCCTTTGCTAATAAGATCGCATCCGATTCTAATGTTAAGAAGGTGAATGTTTCGAGCATGCTTACGAGCTTGCAGAATAGGGGAGAGGATACAGTCCAAGCGTTTAAGGCCCTGTACAACTTTAACGATGGTTATTTTGATGCGGCGAATCAACAGGGCAAAAAGGTGATGATGCTGCTTGGAACGTACGTTTCTTACGAGCGGAATTTTGACGACTATGCCAATTTGACCGAAGTTATCTATGGCGATGACTATTTGTATTATTACAAGGGGCATCCAAACACGCCGACGGGTATGTATCCCCAAAAGCAGGAACAGCTTGACCGTCTTGGCATTACCGATGTCGATTCTTCCGTTGCTGCAGAGTTGATCCTCTTCTTTAATCCGGAGATCGGTCTGTCTGGTTATGGGTCTAGTACATATAACTCGGCCAGTGCCGATGCGGCTGGTGGACTTTGGAATTCTACGAAAGCCGAAGCCTTGAAGCCGGGTGCCGTTATCGATTATTCGATAATGGATTGGTTTGCTTCTCCGATTACCGAAGACACGGATGCCGCTACCAGATCCCTTTGCAAACAGGGAGACTCTTGCTATCTCGTAGAGTTTTCGGATTCCATACTTGCTTCGGCAAATTACGACTTTGCTATCTATTCGCACAATAGCGGTACTCTGACTTATTTCAAGAAGGGCGAGTCGGGCTACGATGTTGTTAAGGTGTCACGAGGCCCTCTTGACGTCTTGACAACTTCGCATGTTTCGAATGACGGCTGGCAATCGGCCTCCAAGGGTGGAAATGCTTCCGGTACCGTTGGCCAGTCAAAAGCTGTCGAGGCCATTATTCTCAATCTGCAGAATGCTCCCTACGATGGTGCATTGGAGTACAGGACACATGTTTCCGATTATGGCTGGCAGGATTATGTGAAAGAGGGGGAAGTTTCTGGTACTACGGGCCAGAGCAAGTCCGTCCAGGCTATTCAGATTCGCCTGACTGGCGAGATGGCCAATCGCTATGACGTTTACTACCGAGCACATGTTCAGGATAAGGGATGGCTCGGTTGGGCCTGTAATGATCAAGTTGCCGGAACGACCGGTTTTGGTTTGAGGTTAGAAGCATATCAGGTCGTTTTAGTTGAAAAAGGTTCGTCCGCTCCGGGGGATACAAGTCAACCTTCTATTCAGAGAACGTTTTCAATCAGGGCACATGTTTCAAACCTTGGTTGGCAGTCGCCTGTTTACGAAGGCATGACTGTTGGCACAACTGGCCGAAACCTTGCTGTTGAGGCATTGACGATTAGCAAGCCTGACCTTGGGTTTTCTGGTGGCATCGAGTATCGAGCTCACGTTCAGAATATCGGGTGGCAAAAGTGGGTCATGAATGGCAAGGTTGCCGGCACTACAGGGAAGTCTCTATCTATCGAGGCCGTTGAAATAAAGCTGACGGGAGATCTCGCCAAGCATTATGACGTTCTCTATAGAGCACACGTTCAAAGCAGAGGTTGGCTAGACTGGGTTAAATCGGGCGAGTGCGCCGGTACAACTGGCGAGGCCCTTCATCTGGAGGCGATTGAGGTTAAAATGGTCGCAAAGTAGTAGTCATCCAAAACTCGTCGTTTTCCGTTGCTGTCTTTCTAAAATGCTGCCGTGTATTCGGCTCATTTTAGTCCGTTCAGTAAATGAGACGCATGCTTGTTTTGGTGTGCAGCGATATCGAAGTCTGCCTCTTCAATGTGGATGCGGATCTCTTTCTTATTCTTATGTATCCCATGTGTATAAATAAGACTCTTTTATAATGCGGTTTAGTTTAATGATGGTTTAAGGACAGGACGGTAAAAAATGAAAGGCATCATCCTCGCCGGCGGGTCCGGAACGCGCCTGTACCCGCTCACGCTCGTGACCTCCAAGCAGCTGCTGCCGGTCTACGACAAGCCCATGATCTACTACCCGCTGTCCACCCTCATGCTGGCGGGCATCCGGGACATCCTGGTCATCTCCACCCCGACGGACCTCCCCAACTTCGAGCGCCTGCTCGGGGACGGCTCGCGCTACGGCGTGAACCTCTCCTACGCCGAGCAGCCGAGCCCGGACGGCCTGGCGCAGGCCTTCACCATCGGCGAGGACTTCGTCGCCGGCGAGCCGTGCGCCCTGGTGCTCGGCGACAACATCTTCTACGGCAACGGCCTGTCGCGCCACCTGACGCGCGCCGTCCTAAACGCCGAGTCGGGGAGGGCCACGGTCTTCGGCTACCACGTGGACGACCCCGAGCGCTTCGGCGTCGTGGAGTTCGATCGCGAGGGCAGGGCCGTCTCCATCGAGGAGAAGCCCGCCGAGCCCAAGAGTTCCTACGCCGTCACCGGCCTGTACTTTTACCCGGGCGACGTGGCCGCCAAGGCCCACGAGGTCAGGCCCTCCGCCCGCGGCGAGCTGGAGATTACCGATCTCAACCGGATGTACCTGGAGGAGGGGACGCTTTCCGTCGTGACGCTCGGCCGCGGGTACGCGTGGCTGGACACCGGCACGATGGAGAGCCTGCACGAGGCGGCGGAGTTCGTCCGCGCCGTCGAGCACTCCCAGGACCTGCCCGTGTCCGTGCCCGAGGAGATCGCCTGGGAGAACGGCTGGATCACGACCGCCGAGCTGGAGGAGGCCGCGAAGGCCTACGGCAAGTCGGTCTACGGCCAGCACCTGAAGAAGGTCGCCGCCGGCGAGATCGTCAACAGCCCGCGCGAGTACTAATCCGATCCAATGGGAGATAGAAACATGTCTGAAGAGCTCTTCGAGCCCAGGAACATCATCGTCACGGGCGGCTGCGGCTTCATCGGCAGCAATTTCGTGCACTACGTGGTCGACAACCACCCAGAGGTGCACGTCACCGTGCTTGACAAGCTGACCTACGCCGGCAACCCCGAGAACATCGCGGGCCTGCCCGCCGACCGCGTGGAGCTCGTCGTGGGCGACATCTGCGACGCCGGGCTGCTCGATAAGTTGGTCCCCGGCCACGACGCCATCGTGCACTACGCCGCCGAGAGCCACAACGACAACTCCATCGCCGACCCGGAGCCGTTCCTGCGCACCAACGTGGAGGGCACCTTCCGCCTGCTGGAGGCCGTGAGGAAACACGGCATCCGCTACCACCACGTCTCCACCGACGAGGTCTACGGCGACCTGGCGCTCGACGACCCGGCCAAGTTCACCGAGGAGACGCCGTACCACCCGAGCAGCCCGTACTCGAGCACCAAGGCCAGCTCCGACATGCTCGTGCGCGCCTGGACCCGCACCTACGGCCTGCGCACCACGATCTCCAACTGCTCCAACAACTACGGCCCCTACCAGCACGTGGAGAAGTTCATCCCCAGGCAGATCACCAACATCGTCGACGGCGTGCGCCCCAAGCTCTACGGCCGCGGCGAGAACGTGCGCGACTGGATCCACACCGAGGACCACTCCAGCGCCGTGTGGGACATCCTCACGAAGGGCCTCATGGGGGAGACCTACCTCATCGGCGCAAATGGCGAGAAGAACAACATCACCGTCCTGCGCATGATCCTGGAGGCCATGGGGCGCGACCCCGAGGACTTCGACTGGGTCGCCGACCGCCCCGGACACGACCGCCGCTACGCCATCGACTCGACCAAGCTCCAGCGCGAGCTCGGCTGGAGGCCGGCGCACACCGACTTTGCCGAGGGCCTCAAGGCCACCATCGACTGGTATGTGGAGAACGAGTCCTGGTGGCGCCCGGCCAAGGAGGCCACCGAGGCCCGCTACAGGGCGCAGGGGCAGTAGGCCGCACCCCGGCGAACCGCAACGGGGCGCCCGCGCGGGGCCGCAGGGCATGGGGATGATCCTGCGTCCCCGCGCGGGCGCCTTCACTATTCCAACAGTCTTCGATAGGAGCTTTTCCCACATGGCAGACATCGCATTCGAGAAGGACCTCGGGGTCACCGAGACCGGCATCGGGGGCCTCAAGGTCGTCGACCTCGCCGTCCACGGCGACTCGCGCGGATGGTTCAAGGAGAACTGGCAGCGCGCCAAGATGTGCGCGCTCGGCATCCCGGACCTCCATATCGTCCAGAACAACGTCTCCTACAACGACAGCCGCGGCGTCACCCGCGGCATCCACGCCGAGCCCTGGGACAAGTTCATCTCCGTGGCCCGCGGCTCGGTCTTCGGCGCATGGGTCGACCTGCGCGAGGGCAGCGCCACCTACGGCAGGGTCTACACGACCGTGCTCGACCCGAGCAAGGCCATCTACGTGCCGCGCGGCGTGGGCAACTCCTTCCAGGCGCTGGAGGACGGCACCGCCTACACCTACCTGGTGGACGCCCACTGGTCGCTGGAGCTGAAGAAGACCTACACCTTCGTGAACCTCGCCGACCCCGAACTCGCCATCGAGTGGCCGATCCCGCTGGACCAGGCCACGGTCTCCGAGGCCGACCTCAACCATCCCATGCTGAAGGACGTCGTCCCCATGGCGCCCAAGAGGACGCTCGTCACCGGCTGCAACGGCCAGCTGGGCCACGCGGTGCGCGCGCTCGCCGAGGAGCGCGGCGTGGCCCAGGACTTCGACTTCTGCGACATCGACACCTTCGACATGTCCGACCCCGAGGCCTATGCTCAGTACGACTGGTCGCTCTACGGCACCGTCATCAACTGCGGCGCCTACACCGCGGTGGACAGGGCGGAGACCCCCGAGGGTCGCGTGATCGCCTGGAAGGCCAACGCCACCGGGCCGGCCCTGCTCGCCCGCACCTGCGCCGAGCACGGCATCACGCTCGTCCACGTGTCCTCCGACTACGTCTTCGACGGCGCCGCCGAGGTCCACACCGAGGACGAGCCCTTCAGCCCGCTGTCCGTCTACGGCCAGACCAAGGCCGCCGGCGACATCGCCGTGACCGGGTGCCCCCGCCACTACATCATGCGAAGCTCCTGGGTCATCGGCGAGGGGCACAACTTCGTCAAGACCATGAAGGCGCTCTCCGACCGCGTTGCCGACCCCGAGGACAAATTGGAGCGGATCACCGTGGTCGACGACCAGCTGGGCCGCCTGACCTTCACGCGCGACATGGCGCAGACCATCTTCCACGTTCTGGGCACGCACGCCCCCTACGGGACCTACAACTGCACCGGCTCCGGCGCGGTCAAGTCCTGGGCGGACATCGCCCGCGCCGTCTTCGATGCCGCCAACGGCAACGGGAAGAGGGTCGTGTCGGTATCGACCGCCGACTACTACGCCAACGCCGAGGGCCCCATCGCCCCGCGCCCGGTACACTCCGCGCTCGACCTGTCTAGGCTCGAGTCAACCGGCTTCCGCATGCCCGACTGGGATGAAGAACTGGGGGAGTACCTTGAGGAGCTGACGCGGTGATGTCTGTTCGCCACACTTTCGCGGTATGTGCGTATGGCCAGAGTCCATATCTAAAAGAGTGCCTTGATTCTCTCAAGGCTCAAAATAATGAACGCAGCGATATTTTTATTGCAACTTCAACCCCAAGTAAGTGGTTGGATGATCTTGCTTCTCAATATGGGATGCGGGTGTTTGTAAATGAAGGCGAGCCGGGAATTGGTCAAGACTGGTCTTTCGCTTATTCCTGTGCAAATACGCCTTTCGTCACAATTGCCCATCAGGATGATGTGTATTCACCCGATTATGCCTCATCTGCGGTTTCGTCCCTTTTAAGTGACCAGCGATCGCTGATTTATTTTTGTGATTACGGAGAGATCCGGGAAGGCAGTATTGTCGATAAGAACTCGCTGCTATTTATCAAACGAATACTGTTATCACCACTAAAAAATCCAAATAATTCAGCTAGTCGAACGGCGAAGCGGGCGGTGCTTCGATTCGGATCTGCAATTTGTTGTCCAGCGGTAACATATAATGTTGAAAATTGCCCTAATCCTCCATTTGTTATTGGTATGAAGTCGAATCTTGACTGGGCAACTTGGGAGAGATTGTCGAATCTCGAGGGATCGTTTTTATACGACGCCGATAGGATCTTAATGCATCATCGTATTCATCTTGACTCTGCTACATCCGAACTTATTGCTGATAGGTCACGCGATGTCGAAGACCTTGAAATGCTAAAGCGATTCTGGCCAGATTCTGTTGCCAAGGTAATTGAAATGATTTATGCAAGGGGAACAAAAAGCAATGAGCTCTGAGCCTAACACGAAAAAAGTCTCTGTCTTGATTCCTGTCTACAACTCTCAGGCATACATCTCTCGTTGTTTGGATAGCATAATTGCGCAAACTTATAGCGAATGGGAGATTATATGCATTGATGACGGCTCCAGCGATAACTCACCCTTGATTCTCGACGAATATCGCAGTCGGTATCCCGATAAAATCATTGTCGAGCACAGATCTAACGAAGGGGTTGCTGCCGCACGCAATCGAGCCATCGTTCTTGCAACTGGTGAGTATTTGGTATTTGCTGATAATGACGATTGGCTTGATGTCGACTACATCGACACGCTCCTTACGGCTGCCTTAAACTCCGGGGCAGATATTGTTTGCAGCGGATATAAGCGCCCCAATAATGATGGCGATATTTTATTTTCAATTTCGCCTAAACCCGATACTGAATGGGGGCCATATGTTGTTGAGGCCGCCTGGGCAAAGATATACCGAACAGATTATGTTCGAAAATATCAGCTTTGTTTTTTAGACACTAATATTGGCGAAGATTTATATTTTTCAATTCCTGCCATCGAGCTGACAAATAATATTCAGATTATTAGCTACTGTGGTTACAACTGGTTTTTTAATGAGGATAGCGTTTCAAATACAAAACACCGAAGCTCTGATTCTCTGCATTTTGAAGAAACTCTCAATAAAATATTACTTATGCTCAAGGACAGGAATCTTTTTCTAAGGCCGATATTAATTCACTATATTATTAGACTTATTGTTTGGTTTCTGTTCTACACGGGCAAGAGCGACGGTGTTCAGAAGGCAAAAATCAATTATGATCACTATGTAAACTGGTTAGATTCGGAAGTTGTCGGATGGCGCCATGAATCGTTCGCCTCTTGTCAACACCCCACTGGGGACGCTATAAAAAATCGTTTAGCAGTCTGGCTTTTTGTACGACATCCTAGGCTGTTTGGCTGCATTCTTTACGTTTACGTTAGGTATATTTAACAATGGCAAAAATTCAGATTTTAATGGCGGTGTATAACGGGTCAGAATTTCTGGCTCGTCAACTTGAATCCATTCTTGGACAGTCTTTTGCCGATTGGGAGCTACTGATTTCCGATGATTGCTCGACAGATAATTCGCTTGAAATAATTCAATCTTACTGTAAGCGAGACCGCCGTATTCGGTTGATTTTGGATGGATTTCATTTTGGTAATGCGAAAAGCCATTTTATGGCTTTATTTAGGGAGGCCAGTGCTCCTTATGTTATGACATGCGACCAAGATGACGTCTGGAATCTCGATAAAATTGAAGTGACGCTTGATGCAATGATGCAACACGAGATTGCGGGAGTCCCTTTGCTGGTCTGTACGGATCTCTGCGTTGTCGATAAAAGTTTGAATGTGATAAGTCCATCGATGCTTTCGTATTCCGGTATGGATGCTGATCAGACCCATTTCGGCTATTTTCTTGCTTCTTGTCTAGTTACGGGTTGCACTATGATGGTTAACGATAGCCTTCTAAAATTGCTGCAAATGCCGGTCGAAGTTGATCAAATCATAATGCATGACTGGTGGGCCTCTCTTGTGGCTTCTGCATTTGGAAAGGTTGTCTATTTAAAACAGGCTACAATCCAATATCGTCAACACGGAGATAATTCCGTCGGGGCTTTTCATATTAGACTATTCAATTTTTTCTCCGTTGTTAAACAAAAATGCGAAATTGAAAAGGCTGCGCTTAGACAGGCAAAGGAATTCAAACGGGTGTTCGGTGAATTAATTACTGTTAAGTTGGATAATCAGCTAAATGCTTTTCTTGCTATTGAGGATTCTGGACCTTTAAAAAAGTTGGTAATGCTAACAAAAGCTAAAATATGGCGGGCGAGTATATTTAAAAATATAGGAACGTATTTCGCATTTTTGTTTGTGTAAATATCCTAGTTGAGCATTTACTCCCTTGATCACTGCTGAATATTGTTATGTGCTGTGCCGGTATTGCGCTTTTTCGCTGGGAACGACATTGGCGCCGGTGCAGTTTATTGCTAACGGCCCTCATCGCTGTGCTGCCGCATGGTGGCTTCAGCCATGTCGACCCAGGTCACGTTATGTACCACTTCATGCCCATGATCGTACCGGTATGTAATCCACTGCCGAGCCTCGGGTATCAGTCCTATCTCTTCAGCTACTTGCACAAGACGGTCGGGGCCGTACTGTACTTCAGCTCCAACAGCTGCAGCAGCATAGATCTGAACTTCGTTTTCGTCCTGCCGATTGAATGCTCGTCAACTGTGGGCAGGTCGGACGCGCCTGCTTACGGACGAGCTTCCGCTCGTCGTTCAATTGGTCGCTGCTCTCGCCAGAGGTCCTTAAGGTTGGGCTGGCGGATGCGGTGCGACCTCGCCCTCCTGGCGCGGGTGGCGTGCAGACGAGGTTTATCTCGTCTGTGTCGACGTGGCCCTTTAGCGCCACGTTCTCTCCGCGCCCGAAGAATCCGCAGATTCTCTGTCCCGCCATTTTCACGCTGTTGAGTCTGCGGTCCTCGAAGAAGTCGACCGAGAGGACGCTGGCCTCGAGGTGTCTGATGCCAGCGTCCTCGTCAGAATGCGGACCTTTTGCGTGTTGATGTCGGAGTTTGCCTCGTCCGCTGCTATCCGGACACACTCGGAAACGCCATCACGGACACATATGCCTTCGTCCCGGCCTGAGAGGTCCGCTAGAAGTTTAGCCCCATCTCCTTGAGCTTGCGGATGGTTCTGGCGATGGTGTCCATACTCGCTTCTTCTCTTGAGGCCTTCGCCGCGCACGAAGTCGCAGTTCCGGTGGGCCCGTCGACTGCCTCACGGTATCTCCTCAATTTCAGGATCGACTTGTCGTTGCAGTGGTGCGGCGACTTCTTCTTGCTTGTGATTGCCGTTTTACACGCGCTCCGGCCTCGCAGGAGTCTGGCGCTTCGACAACCTGGGCGCTATGAAGGCAGCGAGAGGCCATGCTCATTGAACTAGCAGCAGACGAACACCATGTCCATCATCTCAGATTAAGAGGGCCTGCGGCCTGCCCACAAGCCCAGGCACGGATGCACGGCGTGTAGTAGCGGTTCCTCGCGTAGGAGGGGGAACCCGGGATTCGTCGCCAGGCGTCCATCGTCTGAGAAGACTTCCACCTTGCCTACGGTGACCTCGCAGGTCAACCTTCAGGCCGATGAACGATTGGCTCACCAAGTAATGGTTACGGGTGCTTCGCTTCTTCGATCGCCTCACGCTTGGCGTCGGGTGTCCTTGTGCTCTGCGGCCATGTGGACGACGACGCGGAGGGCCGTTATGTCGATGGCCTCCGCGTCGCGCAGTGCCGTTGCCGCGTAGGTCGCATCGGACCAGACCTCGTTTTTCGGCTTATGCTTGAGATGACTGACTTTCGCTGAAATCACGGTTGAGCAGTGGTGTACGATGAGTTCCTTGTACGTCGCGTTCAGAAATGGATCTCCGGCCCTCGGGCGGTCGGTGTCGCCGGTCCTGTGGTTGTCGGGGACGATGCGGGGGGGGGTCGCGCCGCCCAGGAAGGAGTTGATTTGTGCGTGGCCCAGTAGCCATGTATCCAGTTTCATGTAATGAGTCGTTCTATGTAGCCGCACCGGCCGAGGGGTGCACCGTGGGGCCTCGGCCGGTCGACCTCCATGTTCCTGCTCGCCTTGTGTCCGGCGCAGCTCACCACGTTGGGAGGCATCGCGTGCAGCCAATGGCGCTTGCAGAGCCTGTCGTAAGGCATCGACGGCGCACCGGCCTCTGTGCACTCATCCACGTGATCTGCATGCACGTTTTGAATGCTGTAGTTCAAAACGTGTGAAGTACGGGCTATCGCGTTCTGCGCCAGCCCGTTCATCGACCTTAGCCTCAGGACTCCCTGGCTCTAATCCTTTTCGTTATCTAGTTATACCGATCATTGGACTGCATGGCGGTTCGAGCGAAACGGGGCGCGCTACAGGGTGTTTAATTGTGATTACGATCGGTAAATTTCACCTGATTGGTAGTCGGCATCGATCCGCGATACAGGTGGTGTCAAAACGGTCCGGAACTAACTAGCTAATGACTGCCTAGGGTCAGTCCATATTCATCCTTGAGCCTTTCATTGATCATATCGATAGGATATGCGTTTTTACCGTTTCCCTGGTCTTGCCAGACTGAATGACCGGAAAAACCCTGCCAGCAATGGATATAGTACATCGATTTTTTCGAACCCAGGTCTGTCTCTCCTGTTAACGGTGAATTTGGAGCGAGAGGATCGTCAAAACCATATCCTCGATGAACAATTTCATCGAACCAGTATGCTCCGATGTCGCCAAGATCTTCGTATGCGCCAAAATAGATAGAGTCTTCCGCAAGTTCTTTAGCAATTTTCACATTTACAAGGCAACACCATTCATTGATTCTACAGGCTCTTTTTTCAAACTTGAAACGACGAAAATCTTTGAGCGTGTCACAGCAGTACGTTATCGGCCATCTTGAGTTACTGGGAAGCCTGTGGTTAGCAATCTTCGCAGGACAGCATCTATTACTGAGAGGACATCTCCAGCACTGCCCAAGATCACCAATGATTGCTGTGTTTGTAGTTAGGGAATTTAGGTACTCTGCAACAATATCTCCGGTAAACTGTACGTCGTCATGAATCAATAGGACATACTTTTTGTCGGTATTGTCCAGCGCATATTGATACCGCAGATCTTCTCTATTGACTATATTGGGATTTATTCCTCTAAGCCGATAAAGATGATACATAACTCGGTTGTGAAGCTTGTTGAGTGAATCTGCAGAAAAATAACAAATACCGCAGTTATTTGTATTTATATGTAATTCAATATTGATTGGATCCATTGCTTTGAGAAATGCGGGATCCTGATACACCTTAATCGTTTCAGGTCCTGAACAATCATCTTGAATATAAATCGTATCTATATGTTTGCCGCAAAACCTTTTTAGAGTTAATAGGGTATAAACCAAACTTTCCGGTTTTTTATACGATTGAACTGCAACATCGATCTTTTCGACATTCATGCTGTTGCCCTTCATTTTGACGACCATTGCGATAAACGTGTTTTGATCGAAACTATACTAATCAATATTCCGATTATGTATGAAATGGAAATAACGATACTTATGCTATTTGAGTCCTGATTTAGAAATAGTTCAGTGGCTATCACACTGCAGCAAACCGGAGTTAAGCTTGCCGCTACTGTGCCTATGTTGTCTTTCATCAAAATAAGTACGTCAACAAGAAAATAAAGGCAGGCGTTTGTAGTGGCAACTGCTAACGCACCGTATAGAAGATTTGAATGAATTGAAATGTTGGGTGAGTATAGTAACGACAAAGCAAACGACCCGAGAAAAACGGAAGCCAAACAGCCTGCTAGCAACAGCAGAAGGATGATTGCTATCACTTTATTTAGCAACTGTGAAATCCAGCCTTTATCGTGGATCCTTAGTGCATCAGAAATTGGTTTATATAAAGGCGCGTACAAGTAGTTTGCAATCGCCTGAATGACAACGGTGGGAGTTGCTACTGCTGCGTATACACCAAGAAGCTCGTTACCGTATCTAATGGCGTAAGACTGTCTCGTTTGACTCACTACGATCGAAATAAGTAGGCAAGAAACAAATCCTGGGAAACAGGTTCGAGCAATTTGTTTAATTTTGTCGATATCGTATTTGGCATGAGCCTGGGTGAATTTACTTGCCATCCTTCTGTCATAAAATATGGCAACCAACAGTGTGGTCAGCGCCATTAGGGTGATGCTGTAGAGTAAATTATGAAATACAGCCAACCCTATGCTAAAGGATGCAACAACCAATACACCTCGTATCATTTGGGATTTTCCTGCAATATCAAGGCGATCGTTTTGTTGAAAAATTCCATGATATACATCAATGAAAGTCTCAAATATTTTAAAAATAATATATAAAAAAGTAGTCGAGTAATTTGTGGTATCTACAGTTAGCACAGTGTAAATTAGACTAAAAAATAGGGCCACGGTACTGCAAATAATTTTAAATCCAATAAAATCCGCCGCAGAACATTCCGTTTCTTTGCAGCCGACTTGCACAGGGCGAGTTTTAAAAAAAACAATAGTGGAGGTGATATTTCCAACTGCCATAGCAACTGCTAGAGAACCCGAATCAGAGTAACTTGTCGAGAGCCTAACAACGAGTACCGTGGTCAGCCATGTACATACGAGATAGACAAATGATCCGATGGAATTCCAGAGCATATTTTCTTTTAGTGAAAGTGGCTGTTTATTTTCTGCCCCCATTAATTACTCCTAGCAATTAATTTGATTGCGAATCAATCATTGTATCTGAGCCTTTCAATAGTTTTTTAATATAGCTCAAATGAAAGTCTTTGGTAATAGCAACAGTTTGACGCGTGGAGCGCTTCGCCTCGATGCCGAAGCGCGTGAACGAATGAAGGAGAAACACCTTGTTATAAGGCTGCAAGAAATAGTGTATCGCTGTTAGCAGCGCTATGCCTCGCCTGCGGGCCGTTGGGACAACATCACCGTCCTGCGCATGATCCTGGAGGCCATGGGGCGCGACCCCGAGGACTTCGACTGGGTCGCCGACCGCCCCGGACACGACCGCCGCTACGCCATCGACTCGACCAAGCTCCAGCGCGAGCTCGGCTGGAGGCCGGCGCACACCGACTTTGCCGAGGGCCTCAAGGCCACCATCGACTGGTATGTGGAGAACGAGTCCTGGTGGCGCCCGGCCAAGGAGGCCACCGAGGCCCGCTACAGGGCGCAGGGGCAGTAGGCCGCACCCCGGCGAACCGCAACGGGGCGCCCGCGCGGGGCCGCAGGGCATGGGGATGATCCTGCGTCCCCGCGCGGGCGCCTTCACTATTCCAACAGTCTTCGATAGGAGCTTTTCCCACATGGCAGACATCGCATTCGAGAAGGACCTCGGGGTCACCGAGACCGGCATCGGGGGCCTCAAGGTCGTCGACCTCGCCGTCCACGGCGACTCGCGCGGATGGTTCAAGGAGAACTGGCAGCGCGCCAAGATGTGCGCGCTCGGCATCCCGGACCTCCATATCGTCCAGAACAACGTCTCCTACAACGACAGCCGCGGCGTCACCCGCGGCATCCACGCCGAGCCCTGGGACAAGTTCATCTCCGTGGCCCGCGGCTCGGTCTTCGGCGCATGGGTCGACCTGCGCGAGGGCAGCGCCACCTACGGCAGGGTCTACACGACCGTGCTCGACCCGAGCAAGGCCATCTACGTGCCGCGCGGCGTGGGCAACTCCTTCCAGGCGCTGGAGGACGGCACCGCCTACACCTACCTGGTGGACGCCCACTGGTCGCTGGAGCTGAAGAAGACCTACACCTTCGTGAACCTCGCCGACCCCGAACTCGCCATCGAGTGGCCGATCCCGCTGGACCAGGCCACGGTCTCCGAGGCCGACCTCAACCATCCCATGCTGAAGGACGTCGTCCCCATGGCGCCCAAGAGGACGCTCGTCACCGGCTGCAACGGCCAGCTGGGCCACGCGGTGCGCGCTCTAGTTGGGTAGCCTCGAAGCTGCCGTTCCGAAGACAACTCCAGTTTGAATGATTTGCGAAGTCCTTATGCAAGATGTAAATTCGCGGAATGTATATCGATATTAATTTCTTAGACTAAAATTAACATGCTAAATTAATACCTTGAGAATGGATTTGCGTGTCCTATTATCCAAGAACCCTTGTTGCCATTCCGGCATATAATGAGGAAGAGTGCATAGAAAACACTATAATCGAGCTTGGGCAAGTCGCGCCTAAGTTCGATTTTGTAGTTATTAATGACGGATCACATGATCACACGCTTTCTATCTGCGAGAATATCGGCTGCAATATTATTAACATGCCAATTAACTGTGGCCTTACAGTTGGTTTCCAGACTGCAGCTCGATATGCCGTTGACCATGGATACGACTATATGATCCAATTTGATGCTGACGGGCAACATCGTCCGGAGTATTTGGCTGCTCTTGTTGAGAAAGCGGTAAATACTGGTTCCGACATTGTTATCGGTTCTAGGTTTCTGACTGTCCGTAAAGATAAATCGATGCGCATGGTTGGTTCACGCATGATCACTGTATTGATTAAGATGCTGACCGGTCATCGCATTAGTGATCCTACATCTGGTTTCAGGCTGTTTAGTCGCCCTATACTCGAAAGATTCTATTACGACAACACTCTTAATCCCGAGCCAGAATCAATTGCTTTGTTTTTAAAACAAGGATACTCGGTCTCCGAAGTTCAGGTTTCGATGCGTGAACGCCAAGGTGGAGAAAGCTACTTAAATCCGGTTAAATCTATGCAGTATATGCTCCGGGTATTCGTAACGCTTCTTATTGTTCAGTGGTTTAGGTGATGGTTATGTCTATATCACTTCGCGTGTTGCTGATTGTCAGCGCTGCTATTGTTTTGATATTTGTTGTCCGAAAGCTTAAGAAGTCCCAGATGCAAGCTCTGGATTCGCTATTCTGGCTGTTGTTTAGCTTGAGTTTTGTGATTCTTGGCATTTTTCCCGAAATAGCAATCGCTTGTTCAGCTCTTTTTGGTTTTGTTTCGCCTTCAAACTTAGTAATTTTGTATGTGATTGCTGTTCTAGTCGTTCGTGATTTCTGCAATTCACTGCGCCTGGCTAAGTTAGAGGAGCGCTTGAACTCTCTTGTTCAGGCGGTCGCATTAGATAAATAATATCTATTTGAGTATTTGTTTTTTGGAACGATGCTGAACTTGTAAAACGTCGTTCGCGTCGAAAAAGTTGGTGTAAGGGCGGTACCCTAGCGCCTGTTTAAAGAAGAGCGGTTTTCGTCCTAGAATCTGATATCACCACAACAACAGGTTCTAGGACGAAGACCGCTATAAAAATCCTATCAGGCCCGACTCCGGACATGCACCTCATGTCCCGGTTCGACGACGGTGCCGTCGACGTGCAGGAGCTGCTGCGCAGGCTCGCCGAGCAGGTCGTGAACGCCGTGATGGACGCGGGAGCCGACCGGCTGTGCGATGGAGCGAACAGCTGCAACGGCTACCGCGAGGGGGCGCTCGCCACCTGCGTGGGCAGGATCGTCTCGCAGGTGTTTTGCGGACGCGGTCATGTGCGAGCAGGACGAGATATGGCAGGGGTCCAGGTGCTTCTCGGAGACGAGGGAACGAGTTCTACGACGAGGGGCGCAGGCGTGGAATCGACGAGGCGGTCGACTGGGCGCGGCTTGAGGCGGAGGCCAGGAAGATTATCGAGACCGGCCTCGAGCTTGCGGGCAGGGTCGAGGCCGCATAGGATATTAACCGTATTTCAGATGCCCGATCACCGGACCGACTCACTTCGGATCGGGTGCCAAACCATCTTTCTTGTCACTTCCATTGCTGGGGTCATGTTGGGTCGCAATTCTTTCCCGGTATTAATATTTCACTTAAGCATTAAAAATCAATTTGATACAGTCGCATATCGCCATCGGAAAGCAGGCATGTAAAACCGGGAGTATCGTCTGTGATGTTTAATATGCCTTTCCATTCATTTTGATCAAAGAAGCCAACATTTACAGTTTCATCGAGGATGAGCACATAACGTGCGCGGGTTTTCTGTATTGCATTCAAGACGTCGTTGTTTTCGGAGGCCTCGTAGAGTGAAGTTTTAAACAACTCGTATTCTTTATAAGGCGTAGAGTAAAACTGACGAGAGATCACGTTTATATCATCGGATGCATATAACCAGATGCTGCCATCTGAAGGTATATTGATCACAGATTTATTTCCCACGATTCGTTTTACTTTGTCTACAAATCGCCTTTCTTCAGGTGAAATAGAAACGCCTGACGTTAGCGAGTAGTTCACCTGTATTTGATCGCAGAGATATCTGTAATTATTTTTGCTGAATGAAATGGTTTTTGGATAAGCAACTATGAGGATAGTCATGCATATGGTGAACGCAGAAATTAGCAAGTCGACAGGTTTTATTCTGCCACTATTTAATAAGGGCCTAATGAGTACGTGAGCGATTTTGCATAGTCCGATTGAGGCCAGCGGCACGGCGACAATTGCTAGCACTCCATTTAGTCGAATGGTTCCCGAGTACCAGAAGCCGCATATGAGCTGACGAAGCGGATGGTTCAGAGTCATGCATGTAAACGCCAGAGCGGCAATTAAAATGTATGAGATTGAAAGCCACTTATATCTAGTGCTTGCGAACGCGGCGACAAGTCCAATACATACAAGCAGTCCGAGTATGGGTTGCGCGTTAGTGGACTGTCCGAATTTTAAAAGAAGGATGTTCTTAAAAGCCTCTAGTGGTGTTGCCGTCGGTTCTCTATATACGTTGACGATAGGTTGGATAAATGGCAATGAATATACCAATAGCCAGAGTATGCCGATTAATCCAATCGTTAGAATTGATGCTAGAAAACGTAGCTCAATTCTGTTCGTATAGCGTCCTGCCGTTTTCCAGGAAAAATGGACAATCAACGGAATACAAATTACACCGGCAGAGAAAACTGCATTAGTTTGTGAGCCTACTAGGGCAATGAATGATATGGATAATAAGCATATTGCGCATGCTGCGGGAGGCAGTAATTTGGATTTTGATATTCCGATCGATATTTCGTTTGAAAGATGATCGTTTGTTATTAACTGATAGAACGCAAAGAGGAACCCTGGTAATAGCGCATTTGACAGTAAATTGGAATCAAATTGCCCCACAATCAAATAAGCCCAAGGAAAATAGGAAAATAGGCTACAAGTAATTCCACCTGCGCAAATAAGGTTCTTGTCATTTTTAAAAATGGATGAAAGAAATAGCCATGTGGAAAGGGG
The DNA here is from genome assembly GCA_934658705.1 of uncultured Collinsella sp. Taxonomy (GTDB): domain Bacteria; phylum Actinomycetota; class Coriobacteriia; order Coriobacteriales; family Coriobacteriaceae; genus Collinsella. The sequence goes on from CAKUHP010000002.1 coordinate 23,437, forward strand.
ATAGACAAACGAGCAGATAATGAAATTTATCGCATTGTGAGCAATGACGATACTCGTTTTTGACAACCCGCTTGCGACGGCAGTAATGATGTGCCATGCCGCGGGATAGAATATACCTTCTCCTGCGTTCATCAAGTCTGGATATTCGGAGGCATGTAGAATCGAATACCTGCCCGAATCAAGCATTGCTTTTGCGCATGATAAATGGAAAGTCGTATCTGTCTGCACCGAATAAGACGCCGGTCCGTCTATATTCCGAAGGAATATGGAGACAGCCAGGATTGTTCCCACAAGCACATAAGTTGATAGCGTTAAATATTGATTGGTATTTGGTGTCACCCTTGTTTTTTTAAATAGCATGAAAAACGTTAGGCTAAGAAATAAAACTAGCAAATACAAATGAAGCGAAGGCATACTTATTGGATATGCTAATAAACCTACAACTATGAATAGTGCAACAGATGCTGTTGGTGAGAAAGCGATTGCTTGTAAAGGGTTGCTAAATAAAGCCCTTCCGATGAAGTAGCCCGGAACCATTATCGTTAAAATGCCACAAATAAAAGCAGCAATAAAAGATGCCCACATGAGTATAATCTGCCCTTTCGGCTGTACAGTGCCTGTTTCCTTTGAATCGATCAGCATCAATCTTTTCGTCGAAACATAGCATGATGCACTTCACTAATTAGTGAGTTTGTATAGCGCCATATCCCCCGTTTGCAAAACCAATTCAAAACCTGGCGTTGTCTCGGTAATTGAGAGAATTCCCGTCCAGTTTGACTGCTCAAAGCCCGGATACCATGTTTTCATAATCTTCTCGTCTGCTTCGAGGCAGAGAACATACTGAACGTCCTTCTCGCGGACAATCTCCCTTGTCGAATTCGAGCTGGTGTAATTGCAAAGATTCGAACGTAGATCAATGGCCCAGTTGCTTGTGGTTAATTCAGTGTAGTTTTCATCGTTGCAGTAGAGTAAATTGAGGTCGGCGACGCCTTTTGCAAAACAACTTCCATCATATGGGGTGTTAGCGATTACGGCGTTGGGGCCAGTAATCGTGGCAACTTTATTCAGGAATTCAATTTTGGAGTCAGTTAGAATTGCTCCTTCCTCAACCCTCGTAAATCCTCTCATGTTTGCGGTCATGGTTGAATAGGGAGTGGTTATTTCTGCGACACCGCGGATAGCAAAAGAGGGTAGTGCGAAAACAATAAAAAGCACGAAAGCCGTGGCAATGTCAACGATATAGGGCGTGCAAGGTATGTCAAAACGATCAGCGATTGCTTTGAATGCCTCTAATAACAAGGTGAATCCAGAATACGCTACAGGAATGGAGCAGAAGGCCAGCATTGCAGCTACTCTGTACGGGTCGGTGTACCAAAAGCCAGTCAGAACATGTTTAATAACGTTATCGCCGAAAGCTGCTGCAACGACATAAAGAACAACTGCCAATGAGCATGAAATAACTGGCCAATATAGCTTTTTACGAAGAAGCCCTAGGGCTCCTGCCGCGCATAGCAATGCTGTAAAAATACTTGCAGGTTGAATGGGGTAAGCAGTAAATAGGCAGTCGACCATCGCTTGCCAAATCGTGCTTATCGGGCTCCAGTAGTAGGAAACTACGCCCTGAAAAGGTGGAAGTTTATATACAAATAACCATATCAATGAGATGGAAAGGCCTGTAGCGGAGCCGGCAATCAGCTTGACTTTATCTTTTCTAAACTTATTTGCAAATTGCCTTTCTCCGGCGTGCCTGGAGCAGATCCATACGGTATAAGGAATGAGAAATACGGCACACACGAAAATGCCGTTGGGCTGAGTGACGCCAACTCCGCCACAGCACAGAATAAAAGCGGCGATCTTGGTTGACCTATAAGCGCTTGAATCAGTTGTTGCATCGATAAATAAGGCGGCTGCAACTGGGACAAGACACATTGTGGCAAGATTCGGAAATAGAGGCCATACTGCGAGCAATACCCAGGGTGATGCCGGTAAAACCAGAGAAACAATGGCCCCGGTGGCGACTCGCAGCTTGGATTCATTTGGAAATATTTGGCTAATTAAGTAATAAGATCCTATGGGCAGCGAAATGCCGATAAGGGTGAAATTAATTACATTTGTTCCAATTCCAATGCTGGTCGATGCCAATACACAGGTTATAGCAGACGGGATATGCCATCCAAGGGGATAAAACCCTCCGGTCTGGGATAAATAGGGGTTGAGCGATTGAGAGGTGCCTATTCCATACATAGACACGTTTAGTGTCGACCAATCCGTTGAGTTTAGAAGGCTGCGTATGTAAGCATAGTGACGAATGTTGTCTTCGGATTGCGTTAAATGGGACCAGTCTGCCAAAGAGTGCGAAAAGAACCAATAGGCAAAGACGAAGCCGGTTCCTACGCAAATTAATAGAGGTAAGAAATCCTGTCCATTAAGCCTGGCTATGGAAGGATTTGTCCTCCTGGTTTTTGAAACAACCAGCAAGCATAGGGAGATGCCAATTGAGAGTAAAACTGCAAGAGTAAGCATGCTAATCGCTGAGATGGCAATATGTAATTTAGAACACAAGATGCCGACTAACACGTATTCAAAAATACTCGTTGGAGGCGCCGCTGCGGCGGTCGCTGCTGGGTTGTCAAAGCGGTTGTTCCAAATAATGCAGCCAGGAAGATAGAGGACTGCAAGCGCAATGAGGAACGCTGTTAGAGGAAACAAAGGGATTCTCCTTTATGGGCTTCTCGGGCAATGGGTTTTATCTAATTATACGAAGTGGATGATAGTATTAGGCCAGTAGTATTCGTTACGTTAACGGTGGTCTATGTTGAAAAATCCTAAAGTTTCGATTTTGGTGCCGATTTGCAATGTTGAGCGCTACTTGCGTGAGTGCCTAAATAGTTTGGTAAATCAGACGCTTCGCGAAATTGAAATCATCTGTATCAATGACGGATCAACCGATTCATCCTTGTCGATTATTCGCGAATACGAGCGCCGCGATACACGCATTGTCGTTATTGATAAGCCAAATAGTGGCTATGGTGACTCAATGAACAAGGGCATTGAGCTTGCTTGTGGCGAGTATATCGGAATCGTTGAGTCCGACGACTTTGCTTCTCTCAATATGTTCGAAACGCTGTATACAGAAGCGGTAAAAAACGATCTCGATGTCGTCCGTTCAAATTATTATGCCCATCGTTCTGGAGAAGACCCGTCTTGCGATTATCTGGTCGAAAATCTTGCTACCTGCGGTTCGTACGACAAGGTCTTTCATCCTATCGATAATCCTCGTGTCTTTATGTGCCAGCCTGCAATTTGGACAAGCATTTATAAAAAGTCGATGCTCGATAAGGAAGAAGTTCGTTTCCTGCCTACACCAGGGGCGTCGTTCCAGGACACGGCTTTCTATTTCAAGGCATTTTATGCTGCAGACAGAGTCAAGCTGCTCAAAGATGGCTATCTCCATTACCGCATCGATAACGCCAACTCTTCTGTAAAGAATCAGAATAAGCTCTTTTGCGTGTGCGATGAGTACGCTGAGGTTTGGGATTACGCCAAACGAGACCAGGACAAGTTCCAGATTTTAAAGTGCTGGATTCCTCGCCAACAATACGAGGGCTATCTATGGAATTTAAATCGTCTTGCTCCTGAGCTGCAACAACGTTTTTATCCAAGATATGTCGAGGAATTTAGTAAGATTAAAGAAGCGGGCTTAATCGATTCCGATCGATTCGACTCGCGCACTTTGGCCCGCTTAAATAAGATGATTAATGACTCCGAGGCTTATTTCTTGGAGCAATATGGGCCCATTGAGCCTAGACGATCCATCTTGGTTTGCTGCAATGCTCTTTCTGTTGCGGACGCAAAAACCTCTGTCCGCAATTTGCTCGATAAGCTATCAAATGACGACGAGGTATTTGTTGTCTCGCCCGACTCTGAATCCATTGTTTTTGAGCTTAAAAGTGAATTTGAAGGAATGGGTAGGCTTCGCAGCGACGCTGACATCCTTCAGCATCGCCTTCTGGGTCATTGTGATGCGGATGCATGTCGTGGTGAGAGCATTTCTACTGTTGCCCTTGCTGCGACTGACGCGAATTTTGACGATCTTGCTGCTACCGGTGATGGCGAAGATGCTTATTCGACTGACGGCAAGAGCTATGCTCTTCGAGACGTTGATTTGCATGCCGAGGATTCGTCTACGCTTGTAACAGCTGCACTGCGTGCAATTACAAAGCTTGATTTAAATCAAATAAAGCGTTTCCCGGATAATTGGGCGTCTTTGCTTTGTTCCCCTTGTGCGCCTGAAGCCAGGGCTGGGGCTTTCGACATTGCCATAGATGATGCAAAAGAAATGGCATGCTGCTTGTTTGACATGTCTGAGCCCTATGAAAAGGTGCGGCTGCTTTACGGTCAGCTCCTCTCCGTGTGGTCTTCGGTCCGTAAGGGGTATTCGGCTCTCGACTGGGATCAAGCCTGCCGTTTGCGCGAACAATACTATTCCATGGCAAGCGTTGGCTCACTGATCGCTCCTCACGCCTGCTCGGATGCTGCACCCTCCTTGTCTGTGGTTGTTCCCGTATATAATGTTTGCGAGTATCTCGAAGAATGCCTGGATTCTGTATTCCAACAGTCTTTTAAAGATTTCGAAGTGCTGCTCGTCAATGACGGCTCAACTGATGATTCTTTGGAACTGCTGGAGGCAGCCGCGTCTCGTGATTCGCGCGTCCGTGTCCTGAGCCAATTTAATTGTGGCGCCGGATCTGCCCGCAATAGAGCTATTGAGCTGGCCAGGGGCAAGCGTCTTATTTTCATTGACCCCGATGATAAATTTGCCACTGACCATGTGTTTTCCGATTTGATCGATGCTATGGACAAGTCGGGGGCGCTCATCTGCGGCGGTTCCCTCTCTTTACTAAAGCCGTCTGGAAAGATTAAGTCTGAGTTTTCATTCGATGAGTCTTTCTATCATGTTTCTTGCGAGCGCGAAGTGCCCCTCGAGCAGATTTGGACTGATTACGGCTGGATTCGTTTTATGTATGACTCGAGCCTGTTCGTCGATGGTACGGTTCGTTTCCCGCAGTTGAATTGGTACGAAGACCCTGTCTTTTTCTTGCGTGCAGTGGAAAAGGCAGGCGGCTGCAAGGTTGTGCCGGTTGACGTGTACCACTATAGGGTTGGTTACAAAGAAACTGAATGGACCGTTGCTAGAGTCAGAGACATGCTTTGGGGCATGGGGCACAATCTTGCTGTTGCTGATGGACTGAAAATGCATGAACTTTATGTAACGATTGCTCATCGCTTTAACCACGACTACTCAGATGCCATTTTAAAACAGATTAAGGATCCGGGAGTTTATGAACAGCTCGTTGCTATTCAGGCTTCTATCAACCATGGTTTGATAAATGAGCACTCTGCATACGATGAGCCCTATTACTATCTTTCGCCTTTATATGGAGACCGAAAGAAACGAACGGTCGCAGTTGAGAGGCTTGCCCATAGAATTGCTAAGTCCAAGACTTATGTCTCCGTCCAACGTCTTATTTATAAGTTGACTGGACGCGGCTAATTATTATTACCCTGAATTTAAATTGGCAAAGAGGTTGTTTGGTCATGAAGAATATTGTTAAAAAACTTCTGCCTGTTTCTTTATCGCGATTTGCGTTGCTTTCGAAAGACGTTGAAGTCATTAAGGCAAATATGCTATCGGCTTCTGAGGCGCGCGGTATTCACGATGAACTGCACTGGGATGTAAGCGTTCAGCTTTTAAATGAAGTTAAAGCACTGAGGGGCGATCTTAAATCCCATGACGAGAAGGCCATGCTCTTTGCCTGGGAAGGTTATCGCAAGGAAGGAGAGTCGCTAATCGAAGCCAAAAAGCGCTTCTTCACATCGCTCCCTGCTGCCACTGGCGGCTTGAGACTGCTCCAGCTTGGTTCGGCTAAGTTGCTAGCCGACTTTGACTCTCTGTGCAGGGATAACGATATCCCATATTTCGCTACTTGTGGAACGCTGCTTGGGGCGGCGCGCCACAGTGGCTTTATTCCCTGGGATGATGACATCGATCTTGGAATGATGCGTGAGGATATTGAGCGTTTGATTGGTCTAGTTCAATCTTGCGACCGATTCCGTGTTTCTGTTGCTTTTGACGGGTTTGTCCAGTGCCGTCAGGTGAGATTCCAATACGCGGACGACTCGATCCCTGTATTCTTGGACATTTTTATTTTTGACTGGGCGTCAACCGACAACGTTGAGATCTACGACCAGCAACTTCAAATTCGTGAGGCAATGGTCGAACGCATGCGCAACGACTCTAGTCTTTCGTCTTGGATTGATAAGTCATGCGTTCCTGCCAGTGATCCCAATATGGACATCGCCGATTCTTTATTTTCGAATGCGATAAATGAGGAAAAGGAAGTCGGTCTTGTATGTGATAAGAATAGCGCGGAGGCGGTTATTTGGTCGCTTGACAACACTGTTGGCGTTGACAACTTCCACTGGGTTTCGCCGTTAGACGAGATATTTCCTCTTGTCGATCTTGACTTTGAGGGGATTGAAATCAAGGCGCCCTGCAAGTACATGGAATTGCTAACGAAGCATTATGGCGACCCTTTTAACCTTCCAAATGATATTGCTTCCCATTTTAAGCATACTGATGTTGCTGATGGCGCTACTGAAAGTGCGCTTCAGCGGCTTCTAAGCTAGCATTAGGTGAGATGGTTTTGGCACTATCTGTATAAGGGCGTGCTGTTGACTACTTGGTTAGACAGCACGCCCTTCCTCTGAGCTCAAGACTTGGTACGGCATAGCTTCTTGACAAGTGTTGTGTATCCAGCTTGTATCAGCCTAAGTATTGAAGAATCGACAATGCTTGCTATCAGTAATGCCAAAAGATATGCCGATAAAAGCGCAATCAAGAAAAGCGGCAAGCGTATGATTGTTGCTAGCGTCGTCTCTTGTCCCAAAAAACCGCTATTGACTAGTGGTGTGAATACAATGCCTATTGTTGTTACTTGCAGTAAGTATATTGAATAGGAACGCCTTGCTGTCCAACTTAGCGCTTTGCAAATCGAGGCGCTTTCGATGCTCACTTTACTGAACAATAAGAATATGGCTACAACTGCAGGGAACCATAGATAGCTCGGATCTGACCTCTGGTAACCAAAATGAGATAAAAAAGCGCCTGTAATCCAGCAGATAATCCCAGCGTATTCAATTACTTTAATTTTTATCAGTCCTAGGTATTCAGGAATTACCTTAACGAAATAGCCCAAACAGAAATACGGAAAGTAGCTTCCTAGAATTACATGTGATCCAGATGGAACAACATAATTTATTACGTTTACCATCTTTGACAAACGTGAATTGGGCAAAAATGAACCAATTAGCGTAGCAATAATTCCATATGCGCATGCGGCGGTTAGTATATACCCGAGTGTTTTAACCTCTTTTTTACCAAGTGAGGAAAACATTTGATATAAAAGAGGTGCAATAATTAAGAAAGGTATGAGCGATGGGATAAACCAGTAGCTACTCGCCAATATGCTGGCTGTCCATTCCAAGAATGCGCTTGGGCCGAGCACCATGCCTCCAGCTAAAGTGCCATATAAATAGACAAGAATTACGTATGTAAATAGTGGGAGAACAATCGATCGGACCTTATTTGATAGATAGTAACCATAGGATTGCTTAAGAGGTCTAATGGCAAAGTATCCTGACAATGTAAAGAAAATCGGGTCACAAATTAGAGCGAGCTCTCCAATTACCCCCTGAATTGATGTGCCGTGAACGGGCCCAAGATAGCCTGCCGTGTGTACGACTACAACCAAAAACATTGAGATTGATCTGAGTAAATCCCAATTGGCCATTCGCTTGCTTGACATTGAATATGAATTCCTATCTATCGTGGAGTTATTTAATACCTGCTACTAGCATCGTAGCGATTGCATCGTTAGATTAGCATGTTTAATACTTGTATCTTACGATGCAATTATGTTCGGTTCTTTGCTCGCGCGCTTTGTGCGTGCAATGATATTCACATAATGAGTTATAACGGGTCTGATATCTTTGGTGCAGTGGTTCACTCGAGAGAAAGTTGAGTAAGTCATGGCGATATGTGCAATCGTTATTGCCGGTGGGGTTGGCTCGCGTATGGGGCAGAAGATTCCTAAGCAGTTTATTAATGTGGGGGAGAAGCCCGTCATTGTTTATACTCTCGAGGCCTTTCAGAACCATCCGCTTGTGGATTCGATTGAGGTAGTTTGCCTGGATGGCTGGGAACAGGTCCTTGTCGCGTATGCGAAACAATACAAGATTGATAAGTTAAAGTGGATCGTTAAAGGCGGAACTTCGGGTCAAGAGTCTATTCGTAACGGCGTGTACAATCTCGAGGGTAAACTCTCTGAGGATGATATTTGCATCGTGCATGACGGTGTGCGGCCGATGCTCGATCCCGAGGTTATTACTGACGTCATTCGTGTTGCGCAGAGTCATGGGAATGCCGTGACAAGTATGCCTTATAACGAGCAGATTTTTATCATTGATGAGGAGGACCCAACCACCACCACGCAGTATATTCCGCGCGAAACGCTCCGTCGTGTTTCAACCCCACAGGCATACCGTTTCGATCTCCTTGACTCCAAGTATCATGAGGCGTTCGAGAAAGGCGTGGGAATTGATGGGTCTAACTACACGAACACGATGATGGTTCAGCTGGGCGTTAGGCTTAACTTTGCCGCTGGTTCTGATAGGAATATTAAGCTCACTACGCCCGAGAACCTTGAATTCTTCCGCGCATGGGCTGCGGAGAAAGAAGCTCGTGATGAATAGATTGGCCTGCACTGAATACGTTGCCGATCTTGATGCCGTATGCAATCTCGATCTTCCTTGGAATGACCTTAAGGAGAAGACGGTTGTTGTCTCCGGTGCGACCGGAATGATTGGTACGTTTTTCATCGATGTTTTGATGCGAAAGAATAAGACGGACGGATTGGGTTGCAACGTTGTCGCATTGGGCAGAAGCGCTGAGAAGGCTCGCTTGAGGCTCCCATACTTTGGTGCGTCTTTCTTTTCATTTGAAGAGGCCTCTATTGTGGCGCCTGGCTATCGCCCCGCCATTTCTGCAGATTACGTCTTGCATTTGGCAAGCTCCACGCATCCACGGCAGTATTCAACCGATCCAATAGGCACAATTCGAGCGAATGTCGATGGACTGCAGAATCTGCTCGAATTCTCTGCCGACAATGGCGCAAGATTGCTCTTTGCTTCGTCTGTAGAGATTTACGGTCAGAATCGTGGTGATGTTGAGCGCTTTGACGAACGATATTGTGGGAACATTGACTGCAATACATTGCGAGCGTGCTACAACGAATCTAAGCGCCTGGGCGAGGCAATGTGCCAGGCCTACCGCTCTCAGAGGGGCGTCAAGGCGGTAATTGCACGTATTGCGCGCATTTATGGGCCAACGCTTTTGAACGATGACTCTAAGGCCCTATCGCAGTTTATTCGACGATCGCTTGACGGTGAAGATGTTGTCCTCAAAAGCGAAGGGACGCAAAGGTTTTCGTATTTACACGTTGCGGATGCTGTGTCCGGCTTACTGCACGTGATGTTGCTTGGTATAGATGGCGAGGCATACAATCTTGCTGATACAGGGTCCGATATTTCATTAAAGGATCTTGCCGGACTTGTTGCCGGCGTCGGAGGTGTGAGTGTTGTCTTTGAATTGCCCGATGCTCAAGAGGCGGCTGGTTACTCTGTGGCTACATTAGCTCTCATGAACGGTTCAAAGGCTAAAGGTCTTGGCTGGAGGGCTCGCTATACTATTGCAGATGGCTTGCGGTCGACTGTGCAGCAGATGCGCAAGATGGGTTGGACGACGTCGGTTTAGTTGCCTTAGAGATTGGCTCGTAGCGAGCCTGTAGCCTAAATCAAAACGCTGCTATGCGTGTTAGACTGCTTTAGCCCGACCGTGGTCCCGAAGGCCCAGGGTTCGCATGCCGCCCATGGGGTCATCTTAGAAACAGGAAGAACGTATGAACTTTAAACTGGCTAACATTATCCTGCGGGTCGATAAACACGCGGCCATGCATCCCGAGCTTTACTATCGCGTGCTTTCTGGTGATGTCTCTTATAACGATGGCATTCATTCACTTCACATCAATGGTAACGTTGATTTTTTGACGTATGTAAATGGGCTATCTGCAGGCAAATGGCGTCGGTACGCGTCTGTTGGCCGCGTTATCTTGCATATGGCTTTATTTGGCCGAGGCCGAGTTGTCGTTCATGGAGTGAAATCTAGCGAGCTGGATTCTATCGAGCTTAAATCGACCTCTTTTGAGGGCGATCAGGTTGATCCCTGCGTGCTTGACATTGATATCGATACGATCGGCTACGATTTAATCGGTTTTAGGGTTGAGAGCGATGCGAACTACTCCGTTGACCTTTTGAGCGCTTCTTATCTGACCGATGTTCCTGAGGGCTCAATTAACCCGATTAATCTTGCTCTTTCTACTACCACGTTTAAAAATGAGCAGTACATTCTTCCCAACATCGAGCTCGTCAAAGACGGCATCTCCAAAGAGGGCGGTCCGATTAGCGACCACTTCCACATGTTCGTTGTCGACAATGGGCAGACGCTTGATCATACGTCGCTTTCCGATGAACTGGTCACCGTGCTCCCGAATCCCAATACGGGCGGTTCGGGAGGATTCGCGCGTGGAATGATAGCGGCTACCGAAACTCCTGGTCAGTTCACCCATATCATTCTGATGGATGATGATGTCTCCATCATGCCCGAGAGCTTGATTCGTACGTTCAATCTTCTCTCTCTTGCTAAGGATGAATATAAGGATGCCTTTATTAACGGGGCTATGCTCTCAATGGAAGATCCCACTCGCCAGTATGAGGATGTTTCATATGTGGACGCTTCTGGTATCTATCGTCGCGTAAAAGAAGATCTGAATGTTGGTAAGTTGTCCGATATTCTCGAAAACGAGCGCACGAGTGTCGAGGTTGATCAGGCTTACGGAGCTTGGTGGTATAGCTGTATTCCGGTGAAGGCTATCGAAAAGAATGGCCTTCCCATGCCTTTCTTTATCCGCTGTGACGACGTTGAATTTGGCATGCGCAATAAGCCTGTCTACATGACTATGAATTGCATTTGCGTGTGGCATGCAAGCTTTGAGGGCCGTTTCCGCGCTTCGGTTGATTGCTACCAGTACTTCCGGAACTTCTTTGCCATGATTGCCCTTGATGATTGCGCTGATGAGAGGATGTTTGTCCTGCGTATCCAGCGAGGGGTGCGTCAAAAGTTGCGCGATATGGACTATCAGGCTGCCGAGTTTATTCTTGATGGCCTTGAGGATTATCTTCGCGGCCCCGAGTATCTCCAGAAGCTTGATGGCGCCGCGACGATGATTGGCAAGGGCAAGCTAAACGAGAAGCTGATTCCTGTTTCCGAAATGGCCCCAGAGCTTCTTCGCAGGGCCGGCGTTACGGAGCAGGTGCTCGCCAACGTTAACTTCGAATCTCATTCTTCGAAATTTATGAAGTATTGGAGATTCATTCCTTACGACAAGCATTATCTCCCCGATGCCCTGTTGCGCGGGAAGCCCGGCTATGTGGTCAAGAACGGCGGCTGCACGCTTGAGGGTGGCTCGACGCGTTGCAAGACGCTGGTCTTTCTCGACCCGACTCGTGAGAAGGGGGCTGTTCGCACGATGGACCGAGCGAGGTTTAAGACTATTCGTCGCAGAGAACATGAGCTGATGGCGCGCTATCGTAAAGAAGGCAAGAGCGTCAGAGTGGCGTGGAAAGATGCCATGCCGTATATGACTTCGCAAGAGTTCTGGGAACAGTATTTAGGTCTGAAATAAGAAGAGGTCCGGATTAAGTCCGGACCTCTTCTTATTTTGAATAGGTTTTATATGCTTGCAGCTCCCATTGCTTACGCTCAACTTTCGCAACTGAGTCGAGGATAAGGCCTGTTGCCAGGCTCAGTCCACAAAGGAACATGAACGAGACGGCGAGCATAGCGGTGGGGAAGCGAGGCACCAAGCCGGTTTGGAAGTATTCTGCGACGATCGGTACGCCGAGCGCGAGTCCTATGATTGCAAAGATGAGTGCAATAAGACTAAAGAACTTAAGCGGGCGATAGTCTTTAAAGAGCGTTCCGATCATTGCGATGACCTTTATGCCGTCACTAACTGTGTTGAGCTTGGACTCGGAGCCTGCAGGTCTGTCTCGATACTCCACTGGTACGTCTTGAATACGCCAGCGGTGGTCGACGGCATGGATGGAGAGCTCGGTTTCAATCTGGAAGCCTTCGCTCAAAACGGGGAAGGTCTTGACGAAGGGCTAGCTCATAGCTCTATAGCCCGTCATCACGTCGTCAAAGCTGTAACCGTATATCCACTTGATCATGGCGCGAACAAGGTTGTTGCCAAAGCCGTGAAAGGCTCGTTTATTCTCTTCGGCATAGGTGCCGTTTGACAGGCGATCGCCAACAGTCATATCTGCGTCGCCGTTGAGGATGGGATCGCAGAGTGACTTGGCGGCTTCGGCGGGGTATGTGTCGTCGCCGTCGACCATCAAGTAGCACTCGGCATCGATATCGCGGAACATCTGGCGGCACACGTTTCCCTTGCCCTGCCTGGGCTCGTGGCGCACCGTGGCCCCGTGCTGTTTGGCGATTTGCGAAGTGTCGTCGGACGAGTTGTTGTCGTACACATAGACAGCTGCACCGGGCAGCTGTCGATGAAAATCGTCGATAACTTTGCCAATTGTCAGCGCTTCGTTGTAACAGGGGATAATGACTGCGGTATTCGAATAGCCCATTTGGACCTCCTTTATGGCTCAACTGGTCAAAAGTATACCTATCGATCGCCCTCACGGTTAGATATGGGTTAGTTCTCCAGATTTGTTGCGGTGGGTTATCGCTTGCGCTGGAGGGCTATACTTTCCACTGTTATGTTATACGAGACAAGGAGTTGGTCCGTGGCTGACAACGTAGAGAGTCAGAAAGCGGTGGCTAAACCGGCCTCTCACGCTAAAAATGATTTTGAAAAGGACAAGTTTATCCTTAAGCAGCTTGTCACCAAAGATTTTAAGATTAAATACCGTCGCAGTGTCTTGGGCGTGGCGTGGTCCGTGCTCAACCCGCTGTTGATGATGGTTGTTATGTCGATCGTGTTTTCGACGATTTTTGGCCAGAGCCGCAATGGGTCTATTACGCCCGAGATGTACCCGTTGTACTTGATTGTCGGTAACATTACGTTCTCCGTCATGTCTGAGTCGACGAACCAGGCGCTCATGTCCATCATTTGGGCGTCTTCTCTGCTCAAGAAGGTTAAGGTCCACCGCTGGGTGTTCCCGGTGCAAAAGGTCCTGTTCTCTCTTGTTAACTTTTCCTTCTCTTTGGTTGCCGTCGCCCTTGTTATGCTCTTTTTCCGCGTGGTTCCTACCTGGCATTTAATCCTGCTGCCGGTTTGTCTGCTGTTGCTCATGTGCTTCTGCATGGGCTTGGGCATGATGCTGTCGGCATTGGCGGTCTTTTTCCGCGATGTTATGCATCTGTGGACCGTTGTCATCACGGCCTGGATGTATCTGACGCCGATTTTCTGGACGACTGATTACATCAGCCAGATGGCGCATTGGATTCAGGTGCTGGTGGTTGTGAATCCCATGTACAACTATCTGCAGTTTATGCGTGATATCTTCCTGTTCAACACCGTGCCCTCCGCGCTTACCTTTGGGCTGTGCGTTGTTTGGGCCGTTATTGCCCTTGCCATTGGTTATACCGTGTTCCACAAGACCGAGCACAAGTTCATTCTCTACATCTAAGGAGTGCTGTAATGACTGAATCTGCTATTGATTACAGCAAGCAGCCCCTTGCTGTTGAGGTCAAAGACGTCACCATGATCTTTAATATGGCGTCTGAGTCGCTTACAAACCTCAAGGAATACTTTATTAAGCTCGCCAAGCACGAGCTGTTCTTTGAGGAGTTCCGCGCCCTTAAGCACATTTCGTTCGACGTGCATCGCGGCGAGGTCGTTGGTCTTGTTGGAACCAACGGCTCTGGTAAATCTACGATGCTCAAGATCATTGCTGGCGTTTTGGAGCCCAGCGAGGGTGAGGTTAAGGTCCACGGCAACATTGCGCCGCTAATCGAGCTTGGCGCCGGCTTTGACCCTGAGCTTACCGCGCGCGAGAACATCTACCTTAATGGTGCGCTGCTTGGATATACCAAGGAGTTCATCGATGCTAGTTTTGACGAGATTATCGAGTTTGCTGAGCTCAAAGATTTTGTTGACATGCCCTTGAAGAACTTCTCTTCGGGCATGGTTGCGCGCATCGCCTTTGCTATCGCTACGATTACCGAGCCCGATATTTTGATTGTCGATGAGACGCTTTCTGTTGGCGATGTCTTTTTCCAGCAGAAGTGCGAGCGCCGCATTCAGCACTTTATCCAGAGCGGTGACGTCACGGTATTGTTCGTTTCTCACTCCATGGAGCAGGTTGAGCGCATTTGCCAGCGTGCCGTATGGATCGAAAAGGGCGACCTGCGTATGGATGGCCCCGTGGACGAGGTCTGCAAGGCGTACCACGACCAGTTCAAGTAGGTTATAATTTATTGGCCGTGTGAACTTGCACTCGCTTGGATGTGCGGTTTTTATGCTCCATTAGCTCAGTTGGATAGAGCAGGGGACTTCTAATCCCAAGGTCGACGGTTCGAATCCGCCATGGAGCACCATCAAAACACCAGGCCGGGCCGTGTGCCCGGCCTTTTGCATAAAATGCGGCGGCGCACAGCGGCGCGCTACGACTCCCCGCCGGGCATGATTCTATGCACCTCGCGGGCCGCCTGCTCCATCTGCGCGACGCCCGGGCGGAGGTAGTGCTGGGTCTTTGCTTTATGGGACGTATTGGCGTGCTATTTTTTTGGCTGTAAGACATGGGGATGACTTACAGCCTCTTTTGTCTGATCCTTCCTGCCGCGTACCCTTTGTTGTCCATATCGCTTTATCGGTATATTGGTATGATGTGAGATGATTTATCGGTCCACCGATATTCTTTTTGGTGCTGCGGTACGCCTTCTAGTGATAGCGGGCGGTCGTTATTTTCTAGGAGCTTGCAATGATTGATTACCGCAATCCGTATACGCCCGGTGCCGGTGCGATGCCCAAATACCTTGCTGGGCGCGATGATATTCTTGAATCAGCTTCTCTCCAGCTCAAGGCCCTTGCAGCAAACTATCAGAGCCGCTCGCTTGTTTTGTACGGTCTTAGGGGCGTCGGCAAAACGGTGTTGCTTAACTCAATCGAATCAATTGCCGAGGGAGAAGGTATTCTTGTTCGCCATATTGAGGTCGAAGAGAAGAAAGGTCTAATCGCTCCCTTGGCTTCGGCCTGTTGCTCGCTGTCTGCTTCGCTTAACAAAATTGAACTTGTTAAGAGTAAATTGGAGCAGATTAAGAATCTGTTTACCTCGTTAACGCTGTCTGTTGACGCGGGGGATGGCTCACTATCTCTGGGCTTTAATGAAGAGGCCCTTGGGGCGTCCCTCGCCTCGTCTCATAATTTGTCGGGTGACTTTACCGACGTGCTTGTTGTTCTGGGTAAATATGCTCAAGCTGCAGGGTCTTCTATTTTTATTGGAATTGACGAGCTACAGTATGCCAGTAAAGAAGAGCTTGAGGCCTTAACATGTGCACTCCATCGCGCGACTCAGCTTGGCCTTCCCGTTATGTTTGGCTGTGCTGGATTGCCTAAGCTTCTAAAGATGTTGGGCGAAGCTAAAACCTATTCCGAGAGGCAATTTAATTTTGTGAAGGTCGATTCGCTTCCTCGCGACAAATCGGTTGAAGCGATTGTGAGGCCTGCGCAAAAGCTTGATGTTCTCTATTCCGATGAGGCGGTTGACGCAATCATCGACTACACGGAGGGGTATCCGTATTTCATTCAGGAGCTTTGTTCGACCATTTGGACATCGTCCGATAACAAGTGTATTTCATTGGAGACTGTTCTCGAATGCACTTCTTTAACTGATATCCGCCTTGACGAGGGTTTCTTTAGCGTTCGATACGATCGATGCACCCCAAGGCAAAAGGAGTTTTTGATTGCGATGGTTCGCTGTGGCGAGCTTCCTTGTACGATTGCAAATGTGGCTCATTATATGGAGAGTAATGTTTCGTCTATTGGACCCTTGCGTGCGCAGTTAATTAGCAAAGGTATGATTTATTCTGCCGCAAGGGGAGAAGTCGATTTTACTGTTCCTCAGTTTGATCGTTATCTGAGGCGAACGGAACAAATCGTCTAGATACTTAAGCAGGAAGCCCCGCACGGCGATGGTGCTGTGCGGGGCTTCCTGGCCTTGTGTATGCGGCTGTCCGTTTCGGCCGTTGGGTTTCTACGCCTCCGTCGGCTCCACGCCCAGCTCGTTGCGGACGAGCTCGAAGGCGGCGGCGATGGCCTTGTCCATGTCGTAGTACTTGTAGCCGCCCAGGCGACCGGCGAAGATCACGTCGCCCTCCTGCGCCGCCAGCTCCTCGTACTGCTTGTAGAGGGCCTCGTTCTTGGCGTCGTTGATGGGGTAGTAGGGCTCGTCGCCGGGCTTCCAGTCGGCCGGGTACTCGCGCGTGATGACGGTCTTGTCCTGCGTGCCGAACTCGAAGTGCTTGTGCTCGATGATGCGCGTGTAGGGGACCTCGCGCTCGGTGTAGTTGACCACGGCCACGCCCTGGTGGTCCTGCTCGTCGAGCGTCTCGGTCTCAAAGCGTAGGCTGCGGTACTCGAGCGTGCCAAGCTTAAAGTCGTAGAACGCGTCGATGGGGCCGCAGTAGATCGTCTTGGCGGCGATATCGGGCTCGGCAGCGATCAGTTCCTTGTACTCCACGCCGCAGCGCACCTCGACGCCCTCGAGCATGTTGGCGACCATCTTGGTGTAGCCGCCCATGGGGATGCCCTGGTAGCGGTCGTTGAAGTAGTTGTTGTCGTAGGTAAAGCGGCAGGGGAGGCGCTTGATGATGCTCGCGGGAAGATCCTTGCAGTCGCGGCCCCACTGCTTCTCGGTGTAGCCCTTCACGAGCGTCTCGAAGATGTCGCGGCCGACGAGCGACAGCGCCTGCTCCTCGAGGTTCTGCGGCTCGCCGATGTTCTCGGCTGCAACCTGCTCGGCGATCTTTGCCTTGGCGTCTGCCGGCGTGACGACGCCCGGCCACATCTTGGCGAAGGTGTTCATGTTGAAGGGCATGTTGTACATGTTGCCGTGGAAGTTGGCGACCGGCGAGTTGACGTAGTTGTTGAACTCGGCAAAGCGGTTGACGTAGTCCCAGACGTGCTTCATGGAGGTGTGGAAGATGTGCGCGCCGTAGCGGTGGACCTGGATGCCCTCGACGTCCTCGGTGTAGATGTTGCCGGCGATGTGGTCGCGGCGGTCGATGACTAGGACCGACTTGCCGGCGCGCTTGGCGGCGTTGGCGAAGACGGCGCCCGAAAGGCCGGCACCGACGACGAGATAATCGTACTGGGACATGGATATGCTCCTTTGTATGTCAATTGGACAGATACGTAAGATTTGGGACAAGCGTTACTGGCTGCTTTGCCCCAACGATTAGTGTAGCAGATGCTCTTTCAGCAGCTCGAGCGCGTGGACATAGCCTTGGAGGCCTTCTCCGGTGATGGTGGCGAAGCAGGCCAAGCGCGCGTAGCTCACCTGGCGGAAGTCCTCGCGCGTCTCGACAGCGCTAATGTGGACCTCGACGGCGGGGATGGCGACGGCCTTGAGGGCGTCCAGGATCGCTACGCTGGTATGCGTGTAGGCTGCCGGGTTGATGACGATGCCGTCGACTTTGCCGTAGACCTCCTGGATCTTGTCGACGATACTGCCCTCGTGGTTGGACTGGAAGACCTCGACCTCGTCAAAGCCCTGGGCGGCGCCGGCTTCCTTGCAGATTTGGACCAGGCGGTCGTAGTTGTCGCTGCCGTAGATGCCCGGCTCGCGGATGCCGAGCATGTTGAGGTTAGGGCCGTTGATAACGAGTGCTTTCATGGTTGCTTCCTTTGCGGTCGGGTGGTGCGGCGGGGTTGAATGGAAAACCACCACAAAGGTGCCTGTCCCCTTTGTGGTGGTTTTTGGTTAGAGGGTGTCGAGGAGGGCTTGGGCGGTGTTGGCGGCGCTGTCGCGCGAGTCGATGATGTGGTCGGCCCAGGCGCGGTAGCGCGGCATGCGCTGTTCGGCCAGCTTATCGATGCCGTCGCGCGCGGTGATGGGGCGGCCCTTGTGGGCGAGCTCGTCGAGCTTACGGTTGAGCATCACGATCTGGCTGTTCTGGTGGAGCAGCGGGTAGTTTTCGTCGCGCGTGACCACGCCGCCGCCGGTGGAGAGCACCAGGCCGCTGCGCTTTGAGATGTCGGCCAGCGCCGCCGTCTCCTGCTCCCGGAAAGCCGCCTCGCCGCGCTCGACGATAAAGTCGGCGCAGGGTATGCCCAGTCGCTCTTCGAGGGCGCGGTCGAGGTCGATGTGCTCGCGGTCCGTGAGCAGGGCAATCTGCTCGCCTACGCGGGTTTTGCCCGAGCCCGGCATGCCGATCAGGGCGATGTTCTGCTCGCGGCGGGACAGGCGCTCCGTTACGTCCAGGATGCGCTCGCGGGGGTTGAATTGGCCGGTATAGCGCTCGACGGCCTGTGCCGCCTGGGCCACAAGCATCAGCAGGCCGCCGATGCAGGGGATGCTGCGGCGCTCGGCCTCGAGCATCAGGCCCGTGCGGGCGGGGTTGTAGACAATGTCGATGACGCCTTCGAGCGCGTCGAGGCCCTCGAGCGTGCAGGGTGCGTCGGGACAATGCGGGAACATACCGGCGGGCGTGCAATTGACGAGCAGCGCGGCGTCGGACTGTTGCGCGATGTTGTCGTAGTTGACCTCGCTCGTGCGACCCACGGGCACCACGGTGGCACCCAGGTCGCCGAGCACCATGCTCGCCGTGGTGCCGGCGCCGCCCGTGGCGCCGAGCACGAGGGCTTTCTTGCCGGCAACCTCGACACCCAGCTCCTCGACCAGGCACTGGAAACCGAAGTAGTCGGTATTGTCGCCGCGCAGACGACCGTCGGGCAGGCGCGTGATGGTATTGACGTTGCCCATGCGTTCGGCGAGCGGGCTCAACTCGTCCAGGTACTCCATGACGGCGCGCTTGTAGGGGATGGTCACGTTGGTGCCCTCCCACTCGTCACCCGTCATAAAAGTCGCGAGGTCCTCGGGCTCGCGCTCAAAGCGCACGTACTCTAGGCCCGCGAGCTCCTTGTAGATGGTCGGGGTGTAGCTGTGGCCCAGCACGCGGCCCAGCACGCCGTAGGGGCGGGTTGCGGCGGTATCGGTCATCTAGAGCACCTCCGTGTAGCTGCCAAAGTAGGTGAAGCTCTCGCACACGTCGTCGATGGAATCGAGCAGGTCGTCGAGGGCCTTGCTGCCAAAGGGGCAGTCCAGGTCAAAGTAGAACATAAACTCAAAGTCGTGCCCGGGGATGGGGCGGCTCTCGAGCTTGATGAGGTTGATGTTGAGCGCGTAGAAGCGCTCGAGCACGCGGTAGAGGGCGCCCGGCTCGTTGGTCGTGGTGATCATGAGCGAGGTGCGGTTGGCGCCGGGGTAGACGCGCGGCTCGCGGCTGATGACGACAAAGCGCGTGTAGTTGTTATCCGAGTCCTGGATGTTGGGCTCCAGCACCTCCAGGCCATAGAGTGCCGCGCAGCTGCGCGATGCGATGGCGGCGACGTCGGTACGCTCGGAGTTGGCGACCATCTCGGCCGACATGGCCGTGTTGGGGTACTTGGTGGCATGGAGGTCGTGGGCCTCGATAAAGCCGGCGCACTGGGCGATGGCCTGGCCGTGGCTGAAGACCTCGCGCACGTCCTGTAGCTTGGTGCCGGGCTTGACGAGCAGGTTGTGGTCGATCTTGAGGCGCAGCGATCGCACGATATGGAAGTCGAACTGGGCGAGCAGGTCGTAGACGGCGTTGACCGAGCCGGCGGTGGAGTTCTCGATGGGCAGCACGCCAAACTCGCAGAAGCCGTCGCGCACGGCGCGCATGACGCCTTCGAAGGTCTCAAAGAACGCGATGTCGGGGACGTCGAAGAGCTTGCACGCGGCGATCTGGCTGTAGGCGCCCTCGACGCCCTGGCAGGCGACGGATGCCGTCTGGGGGAAGGGCGCGTCGAAAGCCTCGGCCGTGGCGTGGGCCTTTTGCGACACCGTGATGCCCTTGCGCTCGTTGATGTAGCGCTGCTGCTCGGCCTTGCTCATGCTCATGAGGAGGCGGAACAGGGTGATGGTCTGGGCCTCATAGCGCTCGGGCGCGCGGCTGGCGAGGTTGTTGAGCTTGGAGCGCTCGCGGGCGGGGTCGAAGACGGCCTTGCCCATCTCGATTTTTGACTTGGCGACCTCAGTGGCAATGTCCATGCGCTCGACAAAGCTGTTGAGGAGTGTGGTATCGATGCCATCGATGGCCTGGCGAATGTCAGCAAGGTCCATAGGGACCCCTTTCATGTGTAGGGGGACTGCGGTGATTTTTCTGGGACGGGGATTAAAAAATCATTGCGTGCCTAATGATTTTTTAATCCCCGTCCCAGAAAAATCACCGGGTGGGTGGGTCTTAGCCCTGGGCGGCGTCCTCGAGGAGGGCGTCCCAGATGGCCAGTGCTGCGGCTGCTTCGGCTACGGGGACGGCGCGCGGGACGATGCAAGGATCGTGGCGGCCGTGGACCGAGAGCTCGGCATTTTCCATGGAATCCATGTCCACCGTCTGCTGCTCGCGGCCGATGGAGGGCGTGGGCTTTACGGCCATGCGCCACATGACGGGTGCGCCGGTGGAGATGCCGCCCAAGATGCCGCCGGCGTTGTTGGACTCGACTTCGATCTCGCCGGTCTCGGCGTCGATGCGATACGGGTCGTTGTTCTCGCTGCCGCGCATGGCAGCGACGGCAAAGCCCATGCCAAACTCCACGCCCTTCACAGCGGGAATGCCAAACGCGATTTGCGCGATGCGGTTCTCGATGCCGTCGAACATGGGGTCGCCGATGCCCGCGGGCAGGCCGTAGATGCCACACTCCACGATGCCGCCAATACTGTCGAGCTCGTCGCGCGCAGCCAGGATCTCCTCGCGCATGCGACCGGCAGCCGCGACATCGATGCAAGGCAGGTCATTCGAAAGGATCGCCTTGCGGTCGGCCTCGCGATAGACCATGTCGTCCATGGGCAGGTCGGAGATGCCGCCGATCTGCGCGACATGTGCCATCACTTTAATGCCGCGGGCTTCAAGCGCCTGCAGCGCAATGCCGCCGGCGATGCATAAGGGGGCCGTCAGGCGACCGGAGAAGTGCCCACCGCCGGCGACGTCGTGCATGTTGTGGTACTTCACGCGTGCGGGGAAGTCCGCATGGCCCGGACGGGGCTTGCGGCGCAACTCGGAGTAGTCCTTGGAGCGCGTGTTGGTGTTTTCGATAATCGCTGCAATGGGCGCACCGGTGGTGTGTCCATCGACCACGCCGGCGATAATGTGCGCGGCGTCGGCCTCGCGGCGCTTGGTCGCGGTCTCGTCGCGGCCGGGGGCACGACGGTCCAAAAAGGCCTGCAGCTGCTCCTGGTCGACGGCAATGCCTGCTGGAATGCCATCGAGCGAGCAGCCGATGGCGGGGGAGTGCGACTGGCCGAAAATGCTCAGATGCAAGACGTTGCCAAAGGTCGAGGACATGCTATTCCTCCTCGAGCGTGACCTTGCCGCCCAGCAGGCGGTAGTGGTCGAAGAAATCGGGATAGGACTTGTTGACGGCCTCGGCGCCGTGGATCACGACCTCGCCGGTGGCGCGGCTCGCGGCGATAGCGGCCATCATGGCGATGCGGTGGTCGTTGTGCGAATCGACCTCGCCGCCGGTAAAGGCATCGACACCCTTGATGATGAGGTCGTCACCGACAATGCGCACCTGCGCGCCCAGCGCGGTGAGCTCGCGGGTGGTGGTGACCAGGCGGTCGGATTCCTTGATGCGCAGGCGCGCGCAGTCGCGGATGAACGTGCGGCCCTGCGCGAGCGAAGCCACGGCCGAGATGACGGGCACCAGGTCGGGAATGTCGTGGGCGCTCATCTCAAAGCCGGCGAGCTTGTCGGACTGCACGGTGGCGGCGTTGGTGGAGCGCACGATGCGGGCGCCAAAGCGCGAAAGCGCGGCGAGCACGTTGCGGTCGCCCTGCGCGGAGCTCAGCGACACGCCCTCGACGGTGATGGGGTCGGTGCCGATGGCGCCGGCGCACAGCCAAAAGGCGGCGTTGGACCAGTCGCCCTCGACGGCCACACTGCCGGGCGTGCGGTACGAGCCGCTGCTCACACGGAAATTCGTGACCTCGGGCTGGCCGTCCTTGGCGGGGATGCGCTCGACGTTGACCTCGACGCCGAAGGCCTTCATGGCCTGGATCGTCAGGTTGATGTAGGGGCGGCTTTCGATGAGGCCGGTCACCTGCACGCAGGAGGGCTGGGCCAGCAGCGGGGCCGCCAGCAGCAGGCCGGAGATGTACTGTGAGCTCACGTTGCCCGGCAGCACAAAGGTGCCCGGGCGCATGCGGCCGCTCGTCTTGAGCGGAAAACCGCCCAGACCCTGTAGGTCGCAACCGGCGGCGATGATTTCGTCCGAAAGCGGGGAGAGCGGGCGGGCGCCCAGGCGGCCCTGGCCCACAAAGGTGGCCTCCGCACCCAGCGCGCAGGCGACGGGCAGCATAAAGCGCAGCGTGGAGCCACTCTCGCCGCAGTCGAGCGTGCCGCCGGCAAGGGCCTTGAGCAGGCCAAACTCGATGCTCTTCATGGTGGGATGGACCTGGAAGCCGTCCTCGACGGTTTCGATGCGAGCGCCCAAGGCCGTAAGGCAGCGCACCGTCGCCTCGATATCGGCGCAGGTGGTGTTGCAGGTGACGTGCGTCTCGCCGTTGGCAAGCGCGGCGCAGATGATCAGGCGATGCGCCATCGACTTGGACGCGATGGCGGGAACGGTGCCCTTGAGCGGGGACGGGGTGATGCGGGCTAGCATGCGGAAGCGTCTCCCTTCTGGCCGAGGCCCTCGGCAATTAAATCGTGGAAGGTGGAAAGCGGCGTGCGGTCGATGCTGCAGCGGCCAATGCCGTGCGGAATCACCAGGTCGATGGTGTCGCCCGCGCGCTTCTTGTCGTGAAGCGCCTCGGCAAAGACGGCGTCGGCATCCAAGTCGCAGCGGGTCTTGAGGCCGTGGCGAGCGCAGAGCTCCTCGATACGGCCGGGCAGCGCAGCATCGCAAATGCCATGCAGGGCCGCGGCGCGCGTGATGATGCCCATGCCGATCGACACGCAGTTGCCGTGGCCGAGCTCAAAGTGCTCGCATGCCTCGACGGCGTGTCCGGCGCTGTGCCCAAAGTTGAGGAGCTTGCGCTGGTTGGTCTCGCGCTCGTCGGCGACGACCACGGCGCGCTTAATGTCGATATTACGGGCGATGATGAGCGCCACGCGGGCCACATCCTGATTGAGCAGCTCCAACGTAAGCGGGGTCTTCTCCAGCTCGGTGAACAGCTCGGGGTCGGCGATCACGGCATGTTTGACGACCTCGCCGCAGCCGTCGGCGAACTGCTCGGGCGTGAGGGTGGCGAGACACCCCACGTCGGCGATAACCACACTCGGCTGCCAAAAGGCGCCGGCCAGGTTCTTGCCGGCGGCGAGATCGATGGCCGTCTTGCCGCCCACCGACGAATCCACCATGGCGAGCAGGCTCGTCGGGATCTGCACAAACTTGCAGCCGCGCATGTAGGTGGCGGCCACAAAGCCCGCCACGTCGCCCACGACGCCGCCGCCGAGTGCCACGATCACGTCGGAGCGCGAAAGCTCATGCTCGGCCACAAACTCCAAAATGGCAACGTAGGTCTCGGCGCGCTTATGGGCCTCGCCGGCCTCGAAGGTGCAGATGCTCACCGTATACCCCGCGGCCTCCAGGCTCTGCTTAACGGGCATCTGGTAGAGCGGGCCCACGTTGGTGTCGGTCACAATGACGGCACGCGAGCCGCCGGCAGTGGTGCGAACTAGCTCACCCGCCTGCTCCAGCAAAAACGTGCCGACGTGTACCTGGTAGGGGCGTGCGGTGTCGATATCGATGGTAATCGCCATAAGCTTCGGTCCTTTCGACCTGGCGTGGAAGGTGGTCTAGTGGGAGGCCTCGTCGTCGAGCGCGCGCTTAATGCGGTCGCCCTCGGCAAGGAGATTCTCTAGATAGCGCTGGTCGCGGTTCTTGAGTGCGCGGCTGTAGGCGCCGAGCGAGTCGATAAGATGGTCGATCTCGAAAGCGAGCGCATCGGCGTCGTCGATCATGAGCTCGGACCACATCTGCGGGTTGAGGTGCGCCACGCGGGTGAGGTCGCGGTAGCTACCGGCCGAAAAGCCGTGGTGGACCTGCGCGGTCGGGCTCTTGACGTAGGCGTTGGAGACGACGTGCGCTAGCTGGCTCGTAAAGGCGATCACGCGGTCGTGCTCGGTGGCGCTCGTCACGCTGAACTTGCCAAAGCCCAGGGGGCGCACCATCTCGCGCACCTGGCCCAAGAGCTCCAACTTAAGCGCATCGTTTACCGCGGGCGGCACGAGCACGAGCGGGGCGCCCTGGAACAGGTCGGCCTGGGAGTGTGCGTAGCCCGAGAACTGCGTGCCGGCCATGGGGTGCGCGCCCACAAAGTAAAAACCGTGCTTGCGGGCGAGCTCAAAGGCGCGCTCGCACACGATGCCCTTGACGCCCACGGTGTCGATGACCACGGGACCCATGATGGCCTCGGTATCGGTGGCATCGGCAAGCGCCTGGGCGTGCGCCTCGAGCCACTCGATGCAGGCTTCGGGGTAGCAGGCCAGCACGATGATGTCGCATTCGCCGAGCGTCTCGTCGTTGAGCTCGCCGGCGACGGTGCCCATGCTGGCGGCCGTCATAACGTCATCGTCGGGGTCCCAGGCCAGCACACGGACGCCCGCCTGCGCATAGCCGCGGGCAAAGCTGCCGCCGATAAGGCCCAGACCTACGACGCCGGCACACTTGGGGCCGCCCTGGTTCACGCGTGCGTTTCTCACCGTACCCATGGGCTACTCCTGAACGGTCTCTTGGCAGACGACCTCGCGGATGGCGCGGATGCGGCGCATGGTGTCGTCAAACTGGTCGGGAGTGAGGGCCTGAGCGCCATCGGACCAAGCGCGGCTCGGCTCGTCGTGGACCTCGATTTCAAGACCGTTGGCGCCGCAGGCGGTTGCGGCGAGCGCCATGGGCTCAACGTAGCGGGTGTAGCCGGTGGCATGGCTGGGATCGGCGACGACGGGCAGGTGCGACAGGTGGTGCAGCACCGGCACGGCGTTGAGGTCGAAGGTGTTGCGGGTGCGGGTCTCGAAGGTGCGGATGCCGCGCTCGCACAGGATGACGTTGTCGTTGCCCTCGCTCATGATGTACTCGGCAGCCATGAGCAGCTCGTCGATCGTGCCGGACATGCCGCGCTTGAGTAGAATCGGGGTCTTGGTCTTGCCGACCTCCTTGAGCAGGGGGAAATTCTGGGCGTTGCGGGCACCGATCTGCATGACGTCGATCTTCTTGTCCAGAAAGACCTGCACGTCGCGCGGGTCCATGATCTCGGTGACGATCGGCATGTCGAGCTCGGCCGAGGCCTCGCACAGCAGGTCGAGGCCGGCGGGGCCCATGCCCTGGTAGGCGTAGGGGGAGGTGCGGGGCTTGTAGGCACCGCCGCGCAGCATCGTGGCGCCGGCTGCCTTCACGCGGCGGGCGATGCGGATGAGGTTCTCGCCCTCGACGGAGCACGGGCCGGCGATGACCTGGAACTGGTCGCCGCCGATCTTGACGCCGTGGCCGCAGTCGATGACGGAGTCCTCGGGGTGGAACTTGCGGTTGGCGCGCTTGAACGGCTCGGAAACGCGCTGCACGCGCTCGACGACGTCCATGGACTCGAGCAGGAACGGGTCAATCTTGGTCGTATCGCCCACGAGGCCGATAATCGTCTCGTGCTCGCCGCGCGAGACGTCGGTCTTCAGGCCCTTTTTCTCAATCCAGCTGACGATATGGCTGACGGCCTCGTCGCTGGCGCTCTGCTTTAAAATTGCAATCATGGTGTGCCTCTCACCTCGATGGATAACCCTTGCAAAAACGGCCCGCATCGCGAGCCGTGTATATATGGTGCATGAGAGTTTATACTATCTGACACACTTTTGCCTTCTAAAGTGTGTCGCTGCGCCGCCTCTCCCACGGAATTGCAAAGCTTTTTCTTTTATTTTGATAGCCCATGGTGCACTTGGGTATAATGCATTCCGTTCGCCCTATTAGCTCAGGGGATTAGAGCGTCTGCCTCCGGAGCAGAAGGCCGTTGGTTCGAATCCAACATGGGGCACCATAGAACGTAAGACCGTCCGAACCTCGTATGGTCCGGGCGGTTTTCTTATACCGATACGACGTGATGGGACGTGGTATGGCAGCTACGGATATCGAGCGCGGTCTTTCGACCGCCGAGGTCGAGGAACGCATTGCCGCTGGCAAGATCAACCGCAACATGGAGCTCAAGACCAAGTCGGTCAAAGAGCTCATCATCGAGAACCTCTGCACGCTGTTTAACTTAATCAACGTGATTCTGGCGATTCTGGTCATTATGACCGGTTCGTTTAAGAACCTGACGTTTCTGTTCGTGGTGTTCCTCAACACCGCCATCGGCGTCATCCAGTCCATGCGCTCCAAAAAGATGGTCGACAAGCTCACGCTGCTCACCTCTAAGAAGGCCATTGCGGTGCGCGACGGTGCTGAGGTGGAGCTCGACCTGGACCAGATCGTGCTCGACGACATCATTCGCCTCGGGCGCGGCGACCAGATTCCCGCCGACGCCGTGGTGGTGTCGGGCGAGGCGCTCGTTAACGAGAGCCTGCTCACAGGCGAGAGCGACCTTATTAAGAAGCAACCCGGCTCCGAGCTCATGAGCGGCAGCTTTATCGACTCGGGCCTGCTGCGCGCCCGCGTGATCCATGTCGGTGCCGACAATTACGTGGCCAAGATCAACAACGAGGCCAAGTACGTCAAAAAGGTCAATTCCGAGATCATGAACGCACTCAACGCCATCGTGCGGTTCGCGAGCATCATCATGATTCCGCTCGGACTGGCGCTGTTCGCCTCGAGCGTGAGCGACCTATGGGACGCCGCCGGTACCCCGGGCGATAGCGCGCTTTCGTGGTGTTTTTCCGAGCTGCTGGCCGGCCGCGTGCCTTCGTCGGCGCTGCTGTCCACGGTTGGTGCCCTACTGGGCATGATTCCGCAGGGCCTGGTGCTGCTGACCTCGTCGGTGCTTGCCATCGCCACGGTGCGACTCGCGCGCCGCAAGGTGCTGGCGCAGCAGCTCTACTGTATCGAGACGCTTGCCCGCGTCGATGTGCTGTGCCTGGACAAGACCGGTACCATCACGTCGGGCCGCATGGAGGTCGAGGGCACCTATCCGTTGCCGGTCGAGGGCGTTGGCCTGGGCGTGGGCGTCGGATCGGACGAGGCAACCGTTCCCTTCGATACCACGGTGCTCGACTTTGCGCTTGCCAACGTGGCGCGCTCGACTTCGGCCGATGCCAACGAGACCTGCCAGGCACTGCTCAACTACTATGCCGACCGCCCGGTCGAGGTGTCCGAGCCGCTGTCGGTCATCCCGTTCTCGTCGTCCAAAAAGTGGAGTGGTGCCTCGTTTGCACAGGGCTCCTATGTGATGGGCGCGGCGCAGTTTGTGCTTTCGGACCGCGTGTTTGCACAGGTCGAGAATCGCGTGGCCGAGCTTGCCGACACCTGCCGCGTGCTCGTGGTGGCGCGTGTTGACGGTTTTACGCCCGACGGCGACATGGTGGGCGAGGCCGAGCCCGTGGGCTTTGTGACCATCCGCGACGAGATCCGCACCTCGGCTGCCGAGACCATCGGCTACTTTAATGAGCAGGGCGTGACGCTCAACGTGATCAGCGGCGACGACCCCCGCACGGTGTCGTCGATTGCGCGCGTGGTGGGCGTGCCGGGTGCCGACGCCTATGTAGACGCCACGACGCTTGATACACCTGCTAAGCTCGACGCGGCGGTGGACCGCTATCACGTCTTTGGGCGTGTGACGCCGCAGCAAAAGCGCGAGCTCGTGCAGGCGCTCAAGCGCCGCGGGCACACCGTGGCCATGACGGGTGACGGCGTCAACGACGTGCTGGCGCTCAAGGAGGCCGACTGTTCCGTGGCGATGGCCGCCGGCTCCGATGCCGCGCGTAACGTTGCAGAGATCGTGCTCGTCGATAATGACTTTGCCTCGATGCCCGCCGTGGTGGCCGAGGGCCGCCGCTCCATTAACAACCTGCAGCGCTCCGCCTCGCTGTTCCTGACCAAGACGCTGTTCTCGATGGGCCTGGCGGCTCTGTGCATCGCGCTGCCGCCGTATCCGTTTGAGCCCATCCAGATGACGCTCATCAATTTCTTCTGCATCGGCGCGCCGGGCTTTGTGCTGGGCCTTGAGCCCAACAACGCCCGCGTGAAGGGGTCGTTCTTGACCAACGTGCTCAAACGTGCGCTGCCTGCGTCGGTTGCAGTCATTTTGGCCGCGATGCTCGATATCTTCGTGGCCCGCGTGTTTGGGTTTAGCCAGCTCACGCTGTCCACGATGTGTCTGCTCACGTCGTGTGCGGCGAGCGTCAGCCTGATCTGGCGCATCTCCCAGCCGCTCACGCCCCTGCGCGTGATGCTCTTCGTGTTTGTCGTGGCCGGCATTTTGACGGGTGTTATCGGGTTCCCGGCACTGCTGTCCATCGCCAACCTGTCTGTGAGCCAGATGGTCATTTTGGCGGTCATCATCGTCTTTACCTGCTCGGTGTTCTTTAAGCTCGCCACGATGATGGATTCGCTTAAGCCGCGTCGTCGCCATGCGGCCACGGGTTTTGGCCGCGGCGTGCGCGTGCGTCTGGGACGCGGTGGCGGCAAGGTGAGCTCGACGGGCTCGACGGCCGGACGTTTTGCCAGGCGCGTCGCCGCCGACATGGCTCAGCGTCGCGAGGAGCGCACCGCCCACGAAGCCGAGGTCCGCGCGCTCGAGGGTGTGGCCCAGGCGCAGCCCAAGAAAAAAAAGAGCTCCGGCGCCAAGCGCTTGCGCGTGACCAAATCGCCCCAAGGCATCAAAGTCTCGATGCCCAAGAAAAAGAAGTAGTCCGCGGCCTTCAGGGATGATTTTTCAGGGACGGGGATTAAAAAATCATTAGGTACACAATGATTTTTTAATCCCCGTCCCTGAAAAATCATCCCCCAAAAGACTGCCCTGCGATGTTGAATTGGTGCCTTGTGCCTGTGGGGGCGTAGCGATGTTATGCTCTAACCTCGATTGTTCGAATGATTCCGAAAAGAGGATGCCGTGATCTGCCCGCATTGTCTCAAGACCATAGAGGACGGCTCCTCGTTCTGCCCCTATTGCAATGCCTACGTTGGACCTGGCGACGGCCCCGAGCACACCGAGTTCGTGTTTTGCGACGGCTGCGGCGCCCGCCTGTCTCCGCATGACCGCACCTGCCCCAAGTGCGGCCGTCCTGCGCCGGGCATCCTTTCCAAGGACGCCGCCGCATCCGACCTCGCGGCAGGCCGTACGGCTGGTTTTCCGCGTCTGACCCAGGAGCAGATCGATACCGAGGTCCCTCATGCGCCGGCTTCTGCGGCCGCAGTGCTCTCGGACGCCGCCGACCCCAACGAGACCTGCGTGCTGCCGGCCTTCGACAAGGACTTTGGCATCCCCAAGGTCGATATCCCCCTGCCGGTGTCCCTGCGCGATGACGCTCAGTCCAAAAATCAAAAACCCAAGCGCAAAGTGCACCCGGACGAGGATGCCTATCATAAGCATAAGCGTCAGATTCCCAAGCCGCTCATCGTCATTGCGGTGCTTGCCGCTGTGTGCGGCGGCGCCTATTGGTTTGTGACGGCGGATCCCATGGGCGTCATGCCGGGCTTCTACGATCAGTTTGGCCAGGCGGCCAAGACCGCGTTCCCCTCGCGTCAGAAAGGCGAGGCTACCGAGGAGGACACCAAGTCCGACGATACCGCGGAGGTCGTTCAGGAGGAGACTGTTCTTTCCGACGACCAGCTCTATACCAAGCTCGACGGGCTGTACCAGACCATCGTGTCGTATAGCGACGATGACCAGATCGGCGAGGTCATCGACTCGTTTAACAGCGGCTATCTTCGCACACCGCTCTCCACGCGTCAGGAGTTGTCGCAGAGTGCCTACGCCCTGCGTGACCAGATCAAAAAGACCCAAGACGAGCTCAACAACCTTAAGGTGCAGGACGATACCGTCTACGCGGAGGACATCGACCACTTAAAGCAGCTTGCCGAGTGGATGTACGAGCGCGTCGACATGATCTGCCAAAGCTGGGATATCTCGCTGTCCATTCCCGATGGCGAGTCGCTGAGCGCCCGTCAGAGCGAGATTCTGGCGCCCATCGCACAGGGCGGCAACAGCGCCCTTAACCAGTACGATGCCAACGTGAGCGCCTGGAAGCCGCAGCCGCGTTCCTAATTTGTTGCCCTCCGGCGGCATAACCTGCGTGCGCAATTGATGGAAGCCCGTGCTTATTGCTACAATTCGTACAAATATGCTTTAAACGCACGAGGAAGGAACCACATGTTTGGTTTTAAGAAAGAGCTTTACACGCCCGAGTACCAGCTCGCTGGTGACGAGTGCGCGATTATCGAGACGTCGAAGGGCACGATCAAGGTCAAGTTTGACGGCGAGGGCGCTCCCATCCATGTGGCGAACTTCTGCGAGCTTTCCACGATGGGATTCTACGACGGCCTTAAGTTCCATCGCTATGTGCCCGGCTTTGTGATCCAGGGCGGCGACCCCAATACTCGCGATATGTCCGGCGCCGATGTTGCCGCCGGCCTTGAGGGCCCCGACGGCATGCCCGGTACCGGTGGCCCCGGCTACTGCATCAAGGGCGAGTTCGCCACCAACCCGCGCAACAGCCATGTGGACGGCGCGCTTGCCATGGCGCGTTCCATGGATCCCGATTCCGCGGGCTCGCAGTTCTACTTCTGCCTGGGCGCCCAGCACAACCTCGATTCCGGCTACACCGTCTTTGGCACCACGGTCGAGGGCCTCGATGTGATTTCGCAGCTGCGCGCCGGCGACGAGATCGTCCACGTCGAGATCGTTCACGAGTAAAAGGGGACTTCCTTGAATAGCCAGCTGATCCAACAGGGCCGCGCCGCTTATCGCGCGGGTGATTTTTCTGCTGCCGCCCAAATGCTCGGTGCGGCAAAGACCCCCAGCGAGATCATGGGTGAGGCCGACCATCTGCGCGGCAACGCCCTGATGCACCTGGGCATGTACGCCGAGGCTGCCGAGGCCTACGCCGCCGCTCTGAACGACGGCACCTATGGCAAGCGCGGCGCGCTGCTCACCAACCGTGGCAAGGCGCTCGCAGCCGTGGGTGACTACACCACGGCTGCCCAGGCTTTCTCCGCCGCGACTCAGGACGCTTCTTACGCAACGCCCTTTAAGGCCTACCTGGGCCTGGGCAACGCTCTCTTCCAGTCGGGCGACTACGCCAACGCCGGCACCGCCTTCCGCCAGGCCGCCATTGACGGCGCCAACCCAGCTCCTGCCGCCGCCCTTGGTGAGCTTGGCCGCTGCTTCATCAAGCTCGGTCGCCCGGCAGACGCCGTGGAGACCTATCGCACGGCTATCGATTTTGCCGGTCCGCGCGACGACAGCCGCGCGCTGAACGCCGGCATGGGCGAGGCGCTCTCTGCCGCCGGTCGTCCCTCCGAGGCACTTGACGCCTTTAACGCCGCCACCGCCGACGGCATTTACCAGCTTACGCCCGAGCAGTCCGACGAGCTTGCCCGCGTGCACGATTCGCTCGCCGCGCTTTCGGCCCAGACTGCCATGGCCACGGCTCCGGCTCCCTCGATGGACGCTCCTGCCGTCGACCCGCTCGATCCTACGGGTGCGACCGGTCAGTTTATGCCCGATCCCTCGGACACCGGCTTCTTTACGCTGTCTGAGTCC
The DNA here is from genome assembly GCA_934658705.1 of uncultured Collinsella sp. GTDB lineage: Bacteria > Actinomycetota > Coriobacteriia > Coriobacteriales > Coriobacteriaceae > Collinsella. The sequence continues at coordinate 55,498 of CAKUHP010000002.1, forward strand.
GAGATGGTCCAGCAGGACCGCAAGCAGGCCAAGGTCCGCCGTCGCCATCGCCACACGGGCCTTAAGGTCTTCCTGGTGCTTCTTCTGCTGATTGTGATCGCCGCCGGCGGTCTGGGGTTTGCCTACACGCGCGGCATGGGCATCCCCTCGCAGGAGTCCGTCATCACCGATCTGTTCCAGGCTGCCGGCGACGGCGATACCGCCAAGGCCGAGTCCTGCCTGGCCTCGAGCCTGTCCGAGGACGCCAAGGCAATGATCATCTCCTCGATTCCGCAGGGCGCCACCGTGTCCATCGAGGGCATGGACCAGTCCATGACCGAGACCACTGCCAAGGTGAAGGCTTCGCTGTCCAAGGGCGGCGAGCAGGAGTACACCGTCAAATTCGTGCGCTCTGACAACCATATCGGTTGGGCCGTGTCCTCGTTCGATATCGATTTCTCGGCTGCCGATAACCAGTAGTGACCTTATGGGGTTTGGCCATGCCCGGTGCCTCGCCGCGAGCGGGGTGCCGGGTTTGCGCTAGTATGAGCTATTAGGTTTTCCAGCAATCATCCAACACATCAGGAGTTGCGTTGTTTTCTTTGATGGATATGTTCTTCGGTAGCTACGCGGGCGATCTTGCCATCGACCTCGGTACCGCCAACACGCTTGTCTCTGTGCGCGGCAAGGGCATCGTCATCCGCGAGCCCTCCGTCGTCGCCATCGACAAAAACGATGAGCGCATCCTGGCGGTCGGCATCGAGGCCAAGCGCATGCTCGGCCGTACGCCCGGCAACATCGTGGCCGTTCGTCCCCTTAAGGACGGCGTCATCGCCGACTTCGATGTTACCGAGGCCATGCTTCGCTACTTTATCGACAAGGCGTCCGAGAAACGCTATCCGTGGACCCCGCGTCCGCGCGTCGTCGTTTGCGTCCCCTCCGGCGTCACGTCGGTCGAGAAGCGCGCTGTCTTCGAGGCTACGATTCAGGCCGGCGCTCGCCAGGCCTATCTGATCGAGGAGCCCATGGCGGCCGCTATCGGCGCCGACCTGCCCGTCGAGGAGCCCACCGGCTCCATGGTCATCGACATCGGCGGCGGTACCACCGAGGTCGCCGTTATCGCCATGGGCGGTATCGTCGTTTCCCAGTCCATTCGTATTGCCGGCGACGAGTTTGATCAGGCAATCCTCACGCATGTTCGTGATGCTTACAACCTGGCCATCGGCGAGCGTACGGCCGAGGACATTAAGATCAAGGTCGGCTCCGCTGTGCCGCTCAAGGACGAGCTCGACGTCGAGGTCAACGGCCGCGATGTCATCACGGGCCTGCCCAAGACGGTTCGCATCGAGAGCGAGGAGATTCGCCGAGCCCTCAACAAGCCGCTCGACGAGATGGCCAAGGCCGTTAAGGATGCCTTGGACGCCACGCCGCCCGATCTTGCCTCGGACCTTATGTACTACGGCATTCTGTTGACCGGCGGCGGCGCGCTGCTGCGCGGCCTCGACGTGCGCCTGCGCGACGAGACCGGCGTCTCTGTCAACGTCAGCCCCACGGCGCTCGACAACGTCGTCAACGGCTGCGCCCGCGTGCTCGAAGCCAACGCATTTGACGGTGGCTTCGTCCAGACCAATGCTTAATTTCCAAAAGGTGGATTCCATTTGGCACGATCTTCGGGTTTCTCTTCAAATCTGAATACCAAGCGACAATCAACGGGTATGCGCCCGTTGATTGTTTTCAGCGTGATTTCGGTCCTGCTGCTCACGTTTTATATTCGTGAGGGCGAGGCGGGGCCGATCCATGCCGTTCGCTCGGGCGTGACGACGATTACCACGCCGGTGCGCTTTGTGGGTTCGGCGGTGGCGACACCGTTTAACGCCATCGGCAACGTGTTCTCGAACCTTACGGCCTCGCAGGACACGCTTGCCGAGCTTAAGAAGCAAAACGAGGAGCTCACTTCCAAAGTTGCCGAACTCTCCGAGGCGCAAAAGACCGCCGAGCGCCTGGAGGGCCTGGTCGGCCTGCAGTCGACCTATAACCTCAAGTCGACCGCCGCGCGCATCGTGGGCGCTTCGGGAGATGCCTGGACCTCGACGGTCACCATCGACAAGGGTTCTGCCGACGGTCTTACCATCAATATGCCCGTGACGAGCTCTGCCGGTGTTATCGGTCAGATTATCGAGGTTTCGGCCAAGACGTCCACCGTGCGCCTGATTGGTGACGAGAACTCGGGTGTGTCCGCCATGGTGCAGGACACGCGCGCCCAGGGCATGCTGCAGGGCCAGCCCGATGGAACCTTGCGCCTTGAGTACGTGAGCGTCGACTCCGACGTTAAGGTGGGCGACATCATCGTGACCTCGGGTATTGGTGGCGTGTTCCCCAAGGGCCTGCCGCTTGGCACCGTTTCCTCGGTCGAGAAGTCGGCCAACGACGTGTACTACACCATCGTGGTGCGCGCGCAGACCACGGCCGAGAACAACGAGGAGGTGCTGGTCATCACCTCGCTGACCGATGAGCAGTCGGCCTCGGACGATGACGTGAACACGGCCAACAGCACGCCGCAGGGCACCTCGCGCGATGCGGCGACCAAGACCAAGGACGAGGGTTCGGACGACAGCTCCGATGCGTCCGAAACGACCGACTCGGGTTCGAGCGAATAGGGAGGCACGTCCATGGATCTTCACGAGCAGGGGGCGAGCTCCCGTACGTTTGCGATTGCAGCCGTCGTGTGCGTGCTGCTGCAGGTGGGCCTGGCGCCGCAGATCTCTATCGCGGGCGGCCGCGTCAACTTTATGATTATCCTGGTGTGCCTGGGCGTGTTCTCGGGCGACTCCACGCGTGCCGTCGTATGCGGCTTTTGCAGCGGCCTGTTTTACGACCTGTCGGCATCTGTGCCGGTGGGCGTTATGTCGCTGCTGCTGACGGTGGGAAGCTTTGCCCTGGTGCATAGCGCCGCCGGTCAGGTGAGCGGCTCTCCGAGCGCGCGCGGTATTACCGTGGGCGCCTTCGCGCTCGCCATCAACGTGGTGTACAGCATCATCTTGCTCTTTATGGGTTTGGAGACGAGCTTTGTGGTTGCCATTTTTGGGCATGCCCTGCCGTCCTCGATTCTGACGGGCCTGGTTGCCATTCCGTTTTTGATGTCCGGCGCCGCGCCGCAGGCCGGTTACGGATTCTCCGCACGCGGTAATCGCCAGACGGGCATGCGCTTTAAGCCCAAGACCCGAAAGCTCAAATAGGGGAGGCCCATAGATGTCTTCCCAGCTGACGGTCATCATCGCCGGTATCGTGTTGGTCGTGGCCATTGTGGTCGCGCTCGTCATCATGCGTCGCGGTGATTCCCGTTTTACCTACGATACGCAGCACGGCACCAGTCCTCGCGCCACCGAGGGCGAGGGCAATACGGCCGCGACGGCATTTAAGGGCCGTTTCTCTATCCTCACCACCGGCGTGGGCGCGATGTTTGCCGCGCTCGCCGTCAAGCTGTGGGGCATGCAGATGGTCTCGTCGGACTATTACGACAAGCAGGCCAAGAGCAATCAGACCCGCACCGTCACCACGCCTGCCGTGCGCGGGCGCATCCTCGACCGCAACGGCGTGGCGCTCGTGCAAAACCGCCCCTCGCTTGCCGTCGTCGCCTACCGCGATCTGGCCGACGACACCGTGCTGGTGCATCATCTGGCCAATGTGCTCGGCATGCCCTACGTGGCGGTGCTGCGCAACATTCAGGACAATTCCGAGGGCGCGCAGAGCCTTCATACCATCGCTACTGATGTGCGACGCTCTACGGTCGCCTATATCCAGGAGCATGCCGGCGAGTTTCCGGGCGTGAAGATCGCCGAGCGCACCGAGCGTCAGTATCCGTATGGCGAGACCGCCTGCCACATCTTGGGTTACACCGGTACCATTACCTCCGAGCAGCTCGAGGCGCAGAATAAGAAGTCCTCTGGCAACGACGACGCCTCTGCAGGTCAAATTACGTACCAGTCGGGCGATATCGTGGGCCAGGCGGGCGTCGAGAGCTACTACGAGAACCTGCTGCAGGGTATCCGAGGCGAGCAGACTGTTAAGGTCGATGCCTCGGGCAACGTGACCGGTCAGGCCGGCGCCGTGCCCGCCAAGGCCGGCTCGGATATTAAGCTCACGCTCGACCTCAAGATTCAGCAGGCTTGCGAGACGGCGCTGGCAAGTGCCATCGAGCTCGCCAAGACCACGGGCTATAGCAATGCCGGCAACGGCGCCGTCGTGTGTCTCGACCCCAATAACGGCGAGATCTTGGGTATGGCGAGCGAGCCCAAGTTCGATCCGTCGGTGTTTATCGGCGGCGTTTCCAACGACGTGTGGACCGAGCTCAACGATGACGAAGGCTCGCATCCGCTGCTCAACCGCGCCATCAGCGGCCAGTACATGTCGGCTTCGACTATCAAGCCGCTCTCGGCGCTGGCCGGTCTTGAGTTTGGAACCTACACTTCAACACAGACAACCAACTGCACGGGCTATTGGACGGGCCTGGGCAAGGCTTGGGGCAAGCGCTGCTGGCTGACGTCTGGTCACGGCACCATGACGCTGCAGTCGGGTATCGCCAACTCCTGCGACCCCGTGTTTTACGACATGGGCAAGGCGTTTTTTTACGACGATCAGCATTCCGAGGGCCTTCAGGAGGTCTTTCGCCGCTGGGGCCTGGGCAAGACCTGCGGTATCGACCTGCCGAGCGAGGGCGCGGGGCGCATTCCCGATGCCGAGTGGAAAGAGTCGTATTTTACCGACGCTTCTGCCGAGGATCGCAAGTGGAACGCCGGCGACATGACCAATATCGCCATCGGTCAGGGTGACATTTTGGTGACGCCCTTGCAGATGGCGTGCGCCTATATGGGGCTTGCCAACGGCGGCAAGCAGTACGTGCCGCATGTGTTCCTGTCGGCGGTGTCGCGCGATGGTGACGGCGATGCCTATAAGTACAACGGCAAGGGCAAGAAGAAGCGCCTGGAGGCCAAGATCAACAGCGATGCCGATCTGGCGCTCGTGCGTAACGGTATGCATGACGTGATTTACAGCGCATCGACTTCGACGGCGGCGCACTTTAACAGCCTGACGCCGCAGGTATACGGCAAGTCCGGCACGGGCGAGAAGAGTGGCGAGGACGACTATGCGTGGTTTTGCGCCTATGCCCCTGCCGACGACCCCAAGTATGTCATTGTCACCGTTCTGGAGCAGGGTGGCGGCGGTTCGGATACCGCCCTGCATGTTGTGCGCGACGTGCTCGGTTCCATCTATGACGAGCCCGACACGTCGACGGCTACGGGCGATTCCTCGGTTCGATAGGAGGTTGCGATGGACTTTTCGCCGGCGGACCTGTTCCGCTCTACCAAGACCGGCTCTCGCAGCAGCCTGGACCGCGTCAACAAGCAGATTTCCGCATCGCGCGGAACGTTTCGTCAAAAGGTGCACATCGGCGTGTTGCTGGCGACCGTTGCGCTCGTTACCTACGGCGCCATCATTATCTGGTCGGCCTCGCAGTTTAAGGCCGATGCCTCGTTTTCGCGCCATCTGCTGGGTATTGGCATCGGTGCCGTTTTAGCTGTGCTCGTGTGGCGCACCGACCTGCGCGGCATCTCCAATTTCTCGACGGCATTGCTCGTGATCGACCTTATCGTGATCTTTTCGCCCAAGATTCCGGGCCTGTCCTACACGGGCGGCTTGGGTATGACGGGATGGATCAAGATTCCCGGTATCGGATTGACCTTCCAACCCGTTGAGCTTGCCAAGCTCATTACGATCTTCTTTATCGCCACGCTCGGTTCGCAGTACAACGGGCGCATCGATTCCGCTCGCGATTACGTCAAGCTCTGCGGCATGCTCTCCATTCCGTTTTTGGCCGTCGTCGCCATGGGTGACTTGGGCTCCGGCTTGGTCGTCTTGGTCTCGGGCGCTATCGTCATCTGCATGAGTGGCGCGCGCCGCGAATGGGTACTGTCGACCTTGGCCCTGCTCGTGGGCCTTGTCGCGCTCATCTTGGCGCTCGACTCGGTCTTCGACTCGATCCTGGGCCACGACGTACTCATCAAGCAGTACCAGATGAACCGCTTGACGGTCTTCATCGACCCCGAGAATGCCGATTCGGACGATGCCTATAACCTGCAGCAGTCACTTATCGCGGTTGGTTCGGGTGGCTTCTTTGGTAAGGGACTGGGCCATGCGACGCAGTCGGCCGGCGGCTTTTTGCCCGAGTTCCACACCGACTTCGTCTTCGCCTTTCTGTCCGAGACGTTCGGCTTCTGCGGCTCCTTTTTGCTCCTGTGCCTGTACGTGCTGCTTATCTTTTCGACGATTCGCGTCGCCTTTAAGTGCGAGTCGCTCTTCTTGCGCCTGTCGTGCGTGGGCATCGTCGGCATGTGGGCATTTCAGACCTTCGAGAATATCGGCATGTGCATTGGCATGATGCCGATTACCGGTATTCCGCTGCCGTTTATTAGCTTTGGTTCGTCGTCGATGATGATTCAGCTTCTGACGGTGGGTATCGTACAATCCATATGGCGGCATCGTTCGGGCGCCGCGTAACCGCTGGAGGGGTTTGCTATGAAGATTCCCGTAGACAAGCTGACCCGCGTCTTTAAGATGGGCGCGACCACCAAGAAGGACTCCGATACGCCGGTGCGCGTTTCGGTCTACCTGGATTCGACTGCCTCGCGTTTTTTGGTCGAGACGGTTCGCGATGCCTTTGTTCCGCAGACGACCTCGGGCATTGTCCGCGTTGAGCGCCTGGGGGAGGATCGCATCGTTCCCAAGGCCGATACGGACGTGGTGCTGGTGCTTTCGTGCGGCTCCGACCGCTTGGAGAGCGCCGTTCAGGAGCTTGTGATTGCTGGCGCGCCCGTATGCGTGCTTGCCGAGTCTGCCGTCGAGGTGCCGTTCATCGAGGCTCCCACGCCCATGCTCGGCGTGGTGGCGGCTACCGACAAGACGTATCTGCTCGAGACGCTTGCCCGCTGGATCCTCGATCGCACGGACAAGGAGACGGCCTTTGCGGCCAACTTTGCCTTTATGCGCATCGCCGCCGCCAACCGCATTATCACCTCGTGCGCGCTGACCAATATGGCGACCGGTGCGCTCGTGTTTTTGCCGGGCGCCGACTATCCCGTTATGGCGCTCGCGCAGGTGGGCATGGTCTTTGAGCTCGCGGCAATCTTCGGGCGCGGCATTAAGCCCGAGCGCGGCTATGAGGTCGCGGGCGTGCTCGCCGGCGGCCTGGCGATCCGCGCCGTGACCCGTGCGCTGGTGAAGCAGACGCCGCATATCGGCTTTGCCGTCAAGGCGCTCTCCGCCGCCGTCGGCACCTACGGCATGGGTCGTGCGCTCGTTTCGCTCTACGAGCGCGACATCGACTACAGCCGCGCCAACGAGGTGGCCGCCGCTACCTTTTCGCGCGTCCGTGACCTGGTGACCACGGTTGCCGGCGCCACCCGTCCCATGAATCCTTTTGAGGATGCTTCCGATCTCGCTGCTTAGGGGTTTCTTTTGCGCGTTCCATACCAAGACTGTTTCCATCTGATCGAGCCGCTGCTCGCCAAGGTCGAAAAGCCGAGCCGCTATATCGACCACGAGTGGGGCACCCTCTCCAAGGCCGATGCTGACTATCGCTGCTGCATGATCTATCCGGACGTGTACGAGGTCGGCCTGCCCAACCAGGGCATCGCCATCCTCTACAACATCCTCAACCAGGCCGAGGGCATTTCCTGCGAGCGCGGCTATGTGCCGTGGCCCGATATGGGCGATGCCATGCGCGAGGCCGGCATTCCGCTGCTGTCGCTCGAGGGCGCGGCGCCAGTCGCTTCGTTCGATATCGTCGGCATGCATGTGCCGCACGAGATGGCCGTCACGAACTTCCTCGAGGCGCTCGACCTCGCCGGCATTCCGCTGCTGGCGGCCGACCGCACCGAGGACGATCCCATCATCGTCGCCGGTGGTCCCTCGGTGTATAACCCCGAGCCGTATGCGGCTTTCTTCGATGCCATCCTGATCGGCGAGGGCGAGGAGTCGCTGCTCGAGATCTGCCAGCTGCATCGTCGTATGCGCGATGAGGGCGTCTCGCGTGCCCAGATCGTCGAGAAGCTTGCGACCGTCGCCGGAACCTATGTGCCGTCCCTGTACGAGGTGTGCCACGACGAACCCTGCTCGCCGCATGGCTATACCGTGCCGCGCGAGGGCAAGGACGTACCGCCGGTGGTGTACAAGCGCGTCGTCGAGGACTTTGGTGCCACCAATCCACTCTCGCAGTCGTGCGTTCCGTATGCTCAGCTGGTCCACGACCGCCTATCCATCGAGATCCTGCGTGGTTGTGCGCGCGGCTGTCGTTTTTGCCAGGCGGGCATGACGTATCGTCCGGTGCGTGAGCGTTCGGCAGACCAGATCGTGTCCTCGGTGATTCAGGGCCTGGAAAAGACCGGCTATGACGAGGTGTCGCTCACCTCGCTTTCGACCACCGATCACTCGTGCATCCGCGATGTGCTCGGAAGGCTCAACCGACGCCTGGAGGACACGGGCATCCGCGTGTCCATTCCGTCGCAGCGCCTGGATTCGTTTGGCGTGGATATGGCCGAGTCGGTCGCCGGCGAAAAGAAGGGTGGCCTGACGTTTGCGCCCGAGGCCGGCAGCCAGCGCATGCGCGATATCATCAACAAGAACGTGACCGAGGAGGACCTCGATCGCGCGGCCAAGGCGGCCTTCGAGGCCGGCTGGAACCGCATGAAGCTCTACTTTATGATGGGCCTTCCCGGCGAGCGCGACGAGGACATCGTGGCCATCGCCAACCTGGCCGATCATGTGCTGGAGCTCGGCCGCTCCGTGGTGCCCAAGGCGCGCCGCGGCTCCATCTCGGTGTCTATCTCGGTTTCCGTCTTTATCCCCAAGGCGGCCACCGCGTTCCAGTGGTGCCCGCAGCTCGACTACGACGACGTCAAGCGCCGCCAAAAGCTGCTTATCACGAGCGTGCGTAACCGCGCCGTCCGCGTTCACTATCACGATGCCGAGACCTCGCTCATCGAGGCCGCGCTGTCTCGTGCCGGTCGCGATATGACGCCCGTCATCATCGATGCCTGGCGCGCGGGCTCGCGCTTTGACGCCTGGGTGGAGCACTTCTCGCTCGACAACTGGAAGGCAGCCGCCGCCAAAAACGGCATCGATCTCAACGAGCTCGTGCACCTGCCCTACGAGCTGGATTGGCGCCTGCCCTGGGAGCACGTGAGCCCCGGCTGCTCGCGCGGCTTCCTCGAGCGCGAGTACCGTCGCTCGCTCGAGGGCGTCACGACCCCCGATTGCACCCGCACGTCGTGCACCGGCTGCGGTATCTGTCCCACGCTCCATGCCAAGAATGTATTGATGGGTGATCGCGCATGAGTGAGCGCCTGACCGACAATCCCACGCTCTTTAGGCTGCGCGTTCGCTACGGCAAGCGCGATCGCCTTAAGTACCTGGGCCATCTCGAAGTAATTCATACCATTGAGCGCATCGTGCGCCGTGCGGGGCTGCCCTATGCCGTCACGCAGGGTTTCTCTCCGCACATGCGCGTGGGCTTCTCGTCGGCGCTGCCGGTGGGTACGTCGTCGACCTGCGAGTGGTATGACCTGTTCATGACCGAGTTCGTCGCGCTCGACGAGGCGTTTGAACGCCTGGCCGCGGCGTCCCCGGCCGATCTGGCGCCCATCGAGGCCTCCTACATTGACGTGCGCACGCCGGCACTGACGGCGCAGCTCACGCGCCTGTCGTATCGTATCGACCTGCACCTGGACCCCGAGGCTCCCGTGAGCGCCGATGAGGTGCGCGCCGCGATCGATACGCTGCGCGCGGGCCATGGCATCGACTACGCGCGCGGCAAAAAGAGCAAGCGCCTGGATCTGGACCATACGCTCGTGGGCTATGAACTCACGGCGGGGGAGAGCTCGGACCATCTGGTACTCATGCTCGACACCCATGCCGACAACGAGGGCTCCATGCGTCCGGAAATTTTGCTTTCTGCTGCTGATGTTTTGTTGCAGGGCTTGACCCCGGGCGTCGATGCACCTATTGTTTCCACCGGTATGCAAGACCTCGTGACCATCTGCTCCTACGATGTCGAGCGTCAGAATCAAGCATGCGAGGACGACGAGGGCCGACTCGTCAGCCCCATACCTGTGCGAACTTGTGGATTTGCTCCACATACTCGTTGACGGGGGTATTTTCGCCTGCTACTATATTCGGCTGTTGCACTAACTGATGCATGAAGGGCAAGTAAACATGTACGCAATCGTTAACACGGGCGGCAAGCAGTACAAGGTCGCCACCGACGATGTCATCACCGTCGAGAAGATCGAGGGCAATGAGGGCGACAAGGTCACCCTGCCGGTCATCTTCCTCAACGATGGTAAGAAGATCGTCACCGATCCCGACAAGCTGGCCAAGGCCAAGGTTACCGCTCAGATCGTTGAGCAGTTCAAGGGCGAGAAGCAGCTGGTCTTCAAGTTCCACAAGCGTAAGCGCTATCGTCGTCTGAAGGGTCACCGTCAGCAGCTCACCAAGCTGAAGATCGTGAAGGTCCAGGCTACGTCCCGCGCCAAGAAGGCTGTCAAGGCAGAGGCCGAGGCTGTTGCCGAGGCTCCCGTCGCCGAGTAGATTACACTCGTAACGAAAGAGTAGGTATACACAATGGCACACAAAAAAGGACTCGGTTCCTCCCGTAATGGCCGTGACTCCCGCGGTCAGCGCCTTGGCACGAAGCGCTTCGCCGGCCAGACGGTAACCACGGGCACGATTCTCGTCCGTCAGCACGGCACGCACATCCACCCGGGTGAGAACGTTGGCCGTGGCAAGGACGACACGCTGTTCGCGCTGGTCGACGGTACCGTTGAGTTCCACAAGGGTATCAAGCACAGGGTCAGCGTACGCCCGCTCGCGAACGCGTAATTCACCCTTCATAGAGCACATATGTGGGAGGCACTTGAGTTTTAGGATTCAAGGGTCTCCCTCTTTTTTGTAGGAGGCGATTCTGTTGTCACAGTTCACCGATATCAGCCGCATTAACGTGTGCGGCGGCGACGGCGGAGCCGGATGCATGTCGTTTAGGCGCGAGGCATTTGTCCCCAAGGGCGGCCCCGATGGCGGCGACGGCGGTCGTGGCGGCAATGTCGTCATCCAGGCCGATGCTCAGCTGTCTTCGCTGATCGATTACCGCTTTAAGCATCACTTCCGCGCCGAGCGTGGTACGCACGGTCAGGGCGCCCGCCGCAACGGCAAGAGCGGCGAGGACCTGATCCTCAAGGTGCCCATGGGCACCGTGGTGCGCGAGCTCGACCCCGAGACGCAGACCCCGATGTTCGAGATTGCCGACCTGGTACACGATGGCGAGCGCGTTGTCGTGGCTCCCGGTGGCGCCGGCGGCCTGGGCAATACGCACTTTGTGACGTCGGTGCGCCGCGCGCCCGCGTTCGCCCAGCTGGGTGAGCCGGCCGAGGAGCACTGGATCGAGCTCGAGATGAAGCTCATGGCCGATGCTGCGCTCGTGGGCTTCCCTTCGGTGGGCAAGTCCTCGCTCATCGCGCGCATGAGTGCCGCCCGCCCCAAGATCGCCGACTACCCGTTTACCACGCTCGTGCCCAACCTCGGCATGGTGCGCGCCGGCGAGTACTCCTATGTCGTTGCCGACGTTCCCGGCCTCATTGAGGGCGCGAGCGTGGGCAAGGGCCTGGGCCATCAGTTCCTGCGTCACATCGAGCGCACGGCGCTAATCATGCATGTCGTCGATATGACGGGCGGCTTTGAGGATCGCGACCCGGTCGAGGATTACCGTATTATCAACCGCGAGCTCGAGCAGTATGGTGCCGAGCTTTCGGAGCGTCCGCAGATCGTCGTCGCCAACAAGTGCGATGCGCCGGGTACGGCCGACAAGATTGCCGACCTGAAGCGCGCGGCGCTCGACGACGGGCATATGTTCTTTGCGGTGTCTGCCGTGACGGGTGCTGGCCTTAACACGCTGATGCTTGCCGTGGGCGAGCAGGTAGCTAAGCTCCGCGCCGAGCTTGCGGTATCCGATGAGCCGGTCGATCTTCGTGATGACGAGTGGGAGCGCCGCCGCCTGCAGCGCGAGAAGCGTTTCCGTATTGTCCAGGAAGAGCCTCACGCCTTCCGCGTCGTGGGTCGCGCGATCGAGCGCATGGTCATTCAGACCGACTGGGAAAACGAGGAGGCCGTCATCTACCTGCAGCATAAGTTTGCTCGCATGGGCGTTGACGATGCGCTCGAGAAGGCCGGCTGCCGTGCGGGTGACGAAGTCCGCATCTGCCAGCGCGCCTTTGACTTTGAGGGCGCCGAGGACTTCTCTGAGTACGAGGACGAGCTCGAGGGCGTCGGCGAGGACGTTGCCGTTGAGGTCGTTGACGTGGCCGATGCTGCGGACGAGGATGTCGAGGTTATCGATGCGGCGGATGTCGCGGACGAGGCCGAGACCCCGGAGGGCGAGTAAGCCATGTCGCTGCGCGGTGGAATCGGTTTGCCTGAGCTGCCCATCAAGGATGGGCGCGAGTTTCGGCTGGGCATTATGGGCGGTACCTTCGACCCGATCCATTACGGGCACTTGGTTACCGCCGAGCAGGCACGTGAGTCGCTCGATTTGGACGCCGTGCTCTTTATGCCGGCGGGCTCGCCTGCCTTTAAGCTCGACAAGCCGGTGACCCCCGCCGAGGACCGTTATGCCATGACGGTCCTCGCGACTGCCGCGAATCCCGCCTTTCTGGCAAGCCGGTTCGAGATCGACCGTCCGGGCGTGACCTATACAGCCGATACGCTGAGCGCCCTGCGTGAGTTTTATCCGCCGCAGGTAAAGCTCTACTTTATTACGGGCGCCGATGCAATTATCGATATTGTGACCTGGCATAATGCCGACGAAATTGCCGAGTTGGCAACTTTTATTGCCGCGACACGTCCCGGTTTTGATATCGATACAGCTCGCGCGCGGATCAAAGAGTCGGGCCTGCCGTTCGACGTGCGTTATATCCAGATTCCGGCGCTGGCGATTAGCTCGACCAACATTCGCAAGCGGGTTGCCCGCGGCATGAGCGCGCGCTATCTTACGAGCGAGTCCGTGCTCGGCTACATTCGCAAGCGCGGTCTGTATGCCGATCTGGGTCAAGAAGATTTTGAGTGATGGGGGAGAACGTTGTCGGTAGAGGATCAGTTTGAGGGCGATGAGCGCGCGCTGCTCAAGCGCATTCAAGAGCTGCTCGACGTGCGCATGAAGGATAAGCGCAAGCGCTATGTGCATTCGTTGGGCGTTGCCGAGACCGCGTTGCATCTGGCCGAGGTGTACGGTGTCGATCGCCTTGATGCCGCTGCCGCCGGCCTGATCCACGACTGGGATAAGGTGCTCTCCGATGATGAGCTCGTGGCCCGCGCGCTGCACTATGGCATCAAGGTCGCCGGTTCGCCCTCTGCCGCGACGCCGCTGCTCCATGGCCCGGTTGCCGCCTATGAGCTTCCGCAGCTCTTTCCCGAGCTGTCGCCGGCGGTCTTTCAAGCTGTCGACCGTCACACGGTAGGCGCTTGCGATATGACGCCGCTCGATATGGTGGTCTTTGTGGCCGATGCCATCGAGCCCAACCGTCATGGCGACTATGCCCATGCGCTGCGCAAGATGGTGGGGAAGTCCTCGCTCGATGAGTTGTTCTTCTCCTGTTTTGCGCAGGGTCTGGTCTATGTAATCCAGTCCGGACGCTATCTTTATCCCACGGCAATTACGATTTATAACCATTACGCCCAGCTGCGCTAGCTCGGGCTGTCGAGAAAGAGGTATTCCATGGCCGACGAGACCATGACTGACGAGCAGATTCTTGAGGGTGTGGGGCACAAGAGCTTCGTTGCCACGTCTGACCGCACTGCCGCTTCGCTGTCCACGAGCGGCGTGGCAGCCGAGGACGTTGCCCGCGCCGCCGCGCAGGCCGCCTACGATAAGAAGGGCGCGGACGTGCAGGTGCTCGACCTGACCGAGCTCTCCGACGTGTGCGACTACTTTGTCCTTGCCACCGGCACCAATAACCGCCAGGTCGACTCGATCGTCGATGAGATCGAGGAGAAGGTTGCCGAGGCTTGCAGTGAGCACCCGTTCTCCATCGAGGGCCGCGAGCAGAAGACCTGGATGCTCATGGACTACGGCTCGGTCGTCGTCCATGTCTTCACCCCCGAGGCCCGCGAGTTCTACCGACTCGAGAAGCTCTGGGGCGACGCTCCCCAACTCCCCCTCGACCTCCTCTAGTAGCTCATTTGGGACGGGGCTTTTTTAGCTACCCTCGCGCATTTCGCCGGGCAGTTGCAGCATCTGCAGCTGCCCGGCTTTCTTTTTGCCAAAAAGTAGCTAATCGTTGAAGCGGGATTGGCGGCCGAAGGTTAGGGCTGCGTCGCCGAATTTGTCTCGGACGGCGTCTATGGCGACGGAGAGGTCGCGGCGGTCGCTCGACTGGGCGCCGCGGTCATCCACTTCGCAAAACAGGTCGGTTTGGATGCCGCCCTGGTGGTTGAAGTCGCTCATGCCGATGCCGGCCAGGCGTACGTGCATACCTTCCTGCCAGATGTTGTCGAGCAACTCGAGTGCTACGGCCACAAAGATGTTCTCGTCATCGGTGGGGTGGGAAAGCCTGCGCTGTGCCGTGCGACCACTGCCGTAAGAGTATTTGAGCTTGAGTGTCACGGTGCCGCCCGTAAGCCCCTGGCGGCGCAGACGGCGCCCAACCGATTCGCCCAGCAGCGCAATCGCCGCCTCAATGTCTCCACGCTCGGTCAGATCGCGCGTGAACGTGCGCTCATTGCTCACCGATTTGACCTCGCGCTCCTCATCCAGGCTTGTGACCTCGGAAATCTCGAGACCCAGCGCGCGCTGGCGCATGCGTTCGCCGTTGACGCCAAAAATCGAGGCCAACGTCGACTCCGGCGCGCGCGACAGCTCGCCCAGCGTATAGATTCGCATGCGGCGCAGCCGCTCCTCGGCCGAGCGCCCGATACCGCTCATCGCAGACACCGGCAGCGCGGCCAAGAAGCGCTGCTCCGTGCCGGGGCGTACGATGGTCAGACCAAACGGTTTGTCGCGCTCGCTCGCGATCTTGGCAACCGTCTTGTTGCAGCCGACGCCAATGGAGCAGGTCACTCCCAGTTCCGCCACGCGATCGCTAATGTGCCGCGCCACCAGCAGCGGGTCCTCGGGCGCAAAGCGGCCTGGCGTGATGTCGATAAAGGCTTCGTCGATGGACACGCGCTCCACACGCGGCGTCTCGTCGGCAAGAATCGCCATGACCTGCGCGCTCACCTCGCGGTAGCGATCGAAGTGCCCGTGTGTCCAAATTGCCTGCGGGCACAGACGCCGTGCTTCGGCCGAGGCCATGGCGGAATGCACACCAAAACGACGCGCCTCATACGAACATGTGGACACGACGCCGCGTGATTCGGCATCGCCGCCTACAATGAGCGGCTTGCCGCGCCACTCGGGGTGGTCGAGCATCTCCACGCTCGCAAAAAACGCATCGAGGTCCATCAGGCCCACTGCCGGACCCGTCCAGGGCGGCGGCGTGACGCCCGCAGCATCCTCATAACCGTATGTATGTTCGCGTCTTTCCATGTCATGAGTATACCGCGCAGCTCATGTGGGGTGCGTGTATGTGCTTGCAAATCGCGAATTCTTGTCTAAGATATGGATTTGCCCTCGACTACACCGAAGAAGTTGGTCTCACGGACTTCACCTGCCCGCGTCGATGGCGTATTATGTTCAACTGTTTGTTTGTAGTTGCAGCCTAAAGCTGCTTGGTTGGAGGAGTTTCCTTTGGCAGTCAAGATTCGCCTTGCTCGTCACGGCGCTAAGAAGCGTCCGTACTACCGTGTCGTCGTCGCCGATTCCCGCGCCCCGCGTGACGGTCGTATCATCGAGGAGGTTGGCCGCTACAACCCGATGACCGCCCCCAAGACCATTAACCTCGATCTCGAGAAGATCGCCGACTGGCAGTCCAAGGGCGCTCAGCTCACCGACGCTGTCGCCGCTCTGGTCAAGGCCGCCAACGAGGGCGAGAAGACCGAGACCGTCGTCAAGAAGTCCAAGAAGCAGCTCGCCAAAGAGGCCGAGGCCGCTAAGGCTGCCGCTGAGGCCGCTGAGGGCGCCGAGGAGTAAATCGTGCCTGAGGTTGACGCTGCACAGCTCGAGGGTGAGGCAATGCTCTCAGATCGCATCGCCGATCTCGTCGAATATCTCGTTGTTCAGATCGTCGACGACCCGGATTCCGTGAGCCTTGAGGTCATCGATGGTGACGACGCCTCTACGATTGAGGTTTCGGTTGCCGAGGATGATGTCGCTAAGGTCATCGGCCGTCGTGGCCGTACCATCAAGGCCATTCGCACGCTCGCCCGTGCACTGGCCGCTCGCCTCGACACCGCTGTCGAGGTAGAGGTTCTGGGCTAGGACCTTGAGGTCCCAGTACAAAAACATCGCCCGTGTGGTCAAGCCGCACGGAAGGAAGGGGGAGGTCCTCGCGCAGCCGCTGCGGGGGCTTCCTTCTGTATTGAAGCCGGGTATGCGCGTCGCCCTGACGCCGCCGGCGCTCAAGCGTGACCGCTTTTGTACGGTCATGTCCGTTACCGATACGGGCGATGGCGATCTGGTCTCGTTTGAGGGCATTGACGACTTGACGGCCGCCGAGGGCATTACCGGTTGCTACGTGCTGGCTAACCGTGATGACTTTGAGCTCGATTCGCTCGACGCCGCCTATGCCGACCTGATGGGTCGTGAGGTGCTCGACGAGCGCTTTGGCTCGCTCGGCACGATTGTCGAGATCATGTCGACGCCCGCTAACGATGTTTGGGTTGTCGAGGGCGATCGGTACGGCGAGGTGCTGATTCCCGTGATCGAGCAGGTCGTGCTCGATCTTCCCGACACAGGAACAATTTCCGTCCACGTTATGGACGGCTTGATCGATATGGACAAGTAGGGAGGACAACATGCTGATCGAGACCCTTTCGGTCTTTCCGGAGATGTTTGAGCCCGTTATGTCCACGTCGATCTTGGGCCGTGCCCGCAAGGCCGGCCTTTTTGATTTTAAGGCGTATAACCTGCGCGATTGGACGCACGACCGTCATCGCACCGTCGATGACGAGCCGTACGGCGGCGGGCAGGGCATGCTCATGAAGGTCGAGCCCATTGCTGAGGCCATCGAGGCCATTGGCTCCGAGGGTCCCAAGCCCACCGTGGTGTTCTTTACCCCCTGTGGCGAGCCCTTTACGCAGCCTGTGGCCGAGCGCCTGCTCAAAAGCGAGCGTCTGCTGTTCGTGTGCAGCCGTTACGAGGGCGTCGACGAGCGCGCGTATGCGTATGCCGACGAGCGCCTGTCGATCGGCGACTACGTGCTCACGGGCGGCGAGCTGCCCGCCATGGTCGTAGCCGACGCAGTAGTGCGTCTTATTCCCGGCGCCCTGGGCGACGAGATGAGCAACGTGGACGAGTCGTTTTCGACCGCCGAGGACGGAGGCCTGCTCGAGTACGCGCAGTACACCCGTCCGGCCGAGTTCAACGGCGAGGGCGTGCCTCCGGTGCTCGTGAGCGGCGACCACGCCAAGGTCGATGCCTGGCGTCGCAAGAACGCTATCGAGCGTACCTGCCGCTGGCGTCCCGACCTTATCGAGACGGCACGGCTCACGCCCGAGGAGCGCGCGTACGCTCAGGAGATTCTGGACGCTTCGTATTCGCAGGGCGAGGAGTGAGAATGGTTCCATCGCAGCATTCCGCGCTGAGGAGCGCTTTTGAGTGGATCGCGGTCGTCGTAATCGCGCTCGCCGCCACCTTCCTGATCCGCACGTTTGTGATCGAGCCCTTTGTGGTGCCTACCGGCTCCATGGAGTCCACGATCGAGATTGGCGATCAGATTCTGGCGCAAAAGGTGACGCTTGAGCTCGGTCAGCCTGTCAAGCAGGGCGACATCGTGGTGTTTCACAACCCCGATGGCACCTCCGAGCATGATGTGCTCGTCAAGCGCGTTATTGCCACGGCCGGCCAGACGGTCGACCTCCAGGACGGCAAGGTCGTTGTTGACGGCCAGGCGCTCGACGAGGACTATACGACTGGCATGAGCTGGCCGCTTTCGGTCCAGGCGCCCGCCGCCCAGGTGAGCTATCCCTACACCGTCCCTGACGACTGTGTGTGGGTGATGGGCGACAACCGCGAGAACTCAGCCGACTCACGCTACTTTGGCCCGGTCGACTGTTCCGATTTGATCGCCGTGGCGCTCGTTCGCTATTGGCCGCTCAACCGTATCGGCGCTATCGACTAAAAACCGCTATAGTACAGTACCTAACCGTGTAATCGTTTCGACGAGGGGATATTAGAGGCATGAACGCTTCATCGCTTTCCTTCCAAGACATCATCCTGCGCCTCCAGCAGTACTGGGGCGAGCAGGGCTGCGTCATTATGCAGCCCTATGACTCCGAGGTCGGTGCCGGTACCTTCCATACCGCGACCACGCTGCGCTCGCTCGGTCCCGCCGAGTGGCGCACCTGCTATGCGCAGCCCTGCCGCCGTCCTGCCGACGGCCGCTACGGCGAGAACCCCAACCGCATGCAGCACTACTATCAGTTCCAGGTGCTCATCAAGCCCTCGCCGGTCAATGCCCAGGAGCTCTACCTGGGCTCGCTGGCCGCCATCGGCCTGGACCCCAACGACCATGACGTCCGCTTTGTCGAGGACGACTGGGAGAGCCCGACGCTCGGCGCCTGGGGCCTTGGCTGGGAGGTCTGGCTCAACGGCATGGAGGTCACGCAGTTCACGTACTTCCAGCAGGTGGGCGGCATCGAGGTCGACCCCGTGCCCGTCGAGATCACCTATGGCTTGGAGCGCATCGCCATGTACGCACAGGGCGTCAACTCCGTTTACGACCTGGTGTGGAGCTACCTGCCCGACGGCACGCCCATGACCTACGGCGACGTGTTCCTCGAGAACGAGCGCGAGTTCAGCGCTTACAACTTTGAGGTCGCCAACGTCGAGATGATGCGTCAGAAGTTTGACGACTACGAGGCCGAGTGCCACTCCTGCCTTGAGCGCGAGCTGCCGCTGCCGGCATACGACTGCGTTATGAAGTGCAGCCATGCCTTCAACCTGCTCGATGCCCGCGGTGCACTGTCCGCAGTCGAGCGCGCCAACTACATCCTGCGCGTCCGCGCCGTCGCCAAGGCGTGCTGCGAGGCCTACATGGCCGAGGTCGCCGGAATCAACGAGAATGCCGACCAGGAAGGCGAGGTGGCGTAAGCCATGGCAGACGCTAAGGATTTCCTGTTTGAGATCGGTACGGAGGAAATGCCCTCCGCACCGCTGAACAATGCCGTCAAGCAGCTTGGCACCATGATCGCCAAGGGTCTCGACGAGGCCGGTCTGGCCCACGGCGAGGTCCGCGTGATCTCGAGCCCGCGTCGTCTTGCCGCGCTCGTTGCCGATGTCGCCACCGCGACCGATGAGGTTCACGAGGTCAAGCGTGGCCCCGCGGCCAACATCGCCTTCGACGCCGACGGTAACGCCACCAAGGCCGCCCAGGGCTTTGCCCGCAAGTGCGGTGTGGCTGCCGAGGACCTGGTGCGTCGCGAGGACACCGACGGCCGCGAGTACGTCTTTGCCGAGAAGAACATCCCTTCTGCCCCGGCTACCCCGATCCTGACGGCCCTGTGCGAGAAGACCATCGCCGGCCTGCAGTGGCCCAACTACCGCTCTCAGCGCTGGGGCCACGAGCACGCCACGTTCGTGCGTCCGGTCCGCTGGATCTGCTGTCTTCTGGGCGAGGACGTCGTGCCCGTGTCGTTTGCCGACGTAACGAGCGGCAACACCACGCGCGGCCATCGCGTCCTGGGCCCCGGTGACCACGTGGTCGCCAACCCCGCCGTCTACGAGCAGGTGCTCGAGGACGCCGGCGTGCTTTCCGCCGAGCGCCGGCGCGAGGCCATCCTCGCCGGCATCGCCGAGGTCGAGGCTGCCCGTCCCGGTTGCCACGTCGACACGCCCAAGAAGGTCTTTGAGGAGGTCATCAACCTCTGCGAGTGGCCGACGGTCCTCGTCGGTACCTTCGACGAGGAGTTCCTCAAGGTCCCGCACGAGATCATCTGCGAGTCCATGCTCACCAACCAGCGCTACTTCCCGATCTATGACGGCGAGGGCAAGCTGACGCGTGAGTTCGTGATCGTCTCGAACAGCAAGCCCGAGAACGCCGAGCGCGTGATCGACGGCAACGAGCGCGTCGTGCGCGCCCGTCTGGACGACGCCAAGTTCTTCTACGAGGAGGATTTGAAGATCTCTCTCGATGAGTTCCGTGAGCGTCTGGCCAAGGTCGCCTTCCAGGAGAAGCTCGGCAGCGTGCTCGCCAAGTCCGAGCGCATTGAGCAGCTCGCGCTTGCCATTGCCCGCGAGGCTCACCTGGGCGCTCACCTGGCAGCTGACGCCGGCCGCGCCGCGCACCTGTGCAAGGCCGACCTGGTGTCCAACGCCGTCGTCGAGTTCACGAGCCAGCAGGGCGTGATGGGCGGTTACTACGCCACCGCGATGGGGGAGAACGACGAGGTCGCCCATGCCATCCGCGATCACTATCGTCCCCGCTTTGCCGGCGATGAGCTGCCCGAGGGTACCGCTGGCTGCATCGTGGCCTGCGCCGACAAACTCGATACCATCGCCGGTATCTTTGCCATCGGCGAGCCCCCGACCGGCTCTTCCGACCCGTACGCGCTACGTCGTGCCGCTATCGGCATCATCAACATCCTGCGCGACCGTCTGCCGATCGACCCCACGTCGCTCATTGACTTTGCCCTCGAACTCTACAGTGAGCAGGGCATTGAGTTCGACGCCGCCGAGGTCGCCCAGCAGGTCCGTGACTTCTTCCACGGCCGTCTGGTGAGCATGGCCCGCGACGAGAAGATCCCGGCCGATACCGTTGCCGCCGTCTCTGCGGTGCATATCATCGCTCCGTCGGTCTTCTTCGCTCGCTGCGCCGCCCTCGACGAGGCCCGCAAGAACGACGCCGAGACCTTCGACAACCTGGCCACCGCCTATGCCCGTGCTGCCCACATCTCCAAGCCCGAGCTGGGCACGGAGTACGACCGCAGCCTGATGGGCGAGGTCGAGCTTGCGCTTGCCGACGCCTCTGAGGCCGCTCAGACCGCCGTTGAAGCCGCTCTCGCCGCCGAGGATTACCCGGCCGCGTTTGCCGCCCTGGCAGCCCTGCGCGCGCCCATTGACCGTTTCTTCGACGAGGTCATGGTCATGGACAAGGACGAGCAGCTCCGCGATAATCGCCTTAAGCTGCTCAACCGCTTCGAGGCCGTTTTCTCCGGCATCGCCAACATCGGTGAGCTTGCCCGCAAAAAGTAAGCTAGCCTGCGCGTAAGCGCAAAAGGAGCCCCGCATGGATTGCCCGGTCACCGCTCGTCCCACCGTCATCGTTATCTCCGACTCGCTCGGAGATACCGCTTGCGAGGTGGTGCTTGCGGCGTCCGGGCAATTTGATGAAGGGGCTTTTCATGTATTGCGCCTGCCCAAGGTGACCTCGGTGGAGCAGGTCGAGTCGTTTGTCGGTCCGCGCGTAGACGCCGACCATCGCGATATTGCCGTGTTCCACACGATCGTCGACCCGGCCCTTCGTGCCCGCGTGCTCGATTACCTGGGCATGCTGCATATCCGTTCGGTCGACCTGATCGGCCCGACGCTTGCCGTGCTGTCGTCTCTCATCGGTGTTGCGCCCAAGGGTGTGGCCGGCGTGATTCACAAGACGGACGACCGCTACTTCCATCGTATCGAGGCCATGGAGTATTTTGTCGAGCACGATGACGGACGCGGTTGCGACGATCTGTCGGGCGCCGATATCGTGCTGCTGGGTGTTTCTCGTACATCTAAGACGCCGCTGTCGATGTATTTGGCCTATCAGGGCTACAAGGTGGCCAATGTTCCGCTGGCGCATGGTATGGAGCCGCCCAATTCGATTTACGAGGTCGACCCGATGCGCCTGTTCGGCCTGATTTCGACTGTCGACGTGATTTCTGAGATTCGCGATAGCCGCCTAGGCGATGACTACGCCCGCGCCGTTGCCGGATCCTATGCCGAGCCCGAGAGCGTTCGCAGTGAGCTTGAGGAGGCTCGTGCGCTCATGAAGCGCCTGGGCTGCTTTGTGGTGCGCACCGACGGTAAGGCAATCGAGGAGAGCGCGTCCGAGATTATCTCCCATCTTGAGGAGATCCAAGAAGCAAGAGCCCGTCGAGCTGCCCGCCGCGCCCAGCAGCAGTAATCACTGAGCAGTCAATTTGGGACAAATACTTCTGATAGATTTGTCCTACCTGGCAATTGAGCATTTTCGCAACGTTCAATATCATATTTTATTGGCCTATTTGCTAAAGCGTTTTAGCAGTTTATACCGCTTTTGACCTGCAATTACATTGTAGTGGTATCTTCATAAGGTAACCACCTTTACCTACCGTTTACCGCCAGTTTTAGCACGTTTACCAAACCGCGCAGCCTCTGCTCATGCCCGCCCAAAACCCGCCGTATAGTTCCCTCACGGCCCGCATGCAGCGGGTCGATTCGTTACCACGGTCGTGCGCGAGAGCGCATGGAAGGGGAAATATCGTGAGCGATTGCAAGAGGGTTTACCGTTTTGGAACCGACGCCCAGGGCACCTGTGTCACCGAGGGCGACAAGTCCATGAACTTCGTGCTTGGCGGCAAGGGCGCTAACCTTGCCGAGATGAGCCGTATCGGCCTGCCGGTTCCCGGCGGCTTTACCATTACCTGCCAGACCTGCGTTGAGTACTCCTGTGCCGGCAATGTTTGGCCTGAGGGCGCACTCGACGAGATCGTTGCCGCCGAGGCCGACCTCGAGGCCCGCTGTGGCAAGAAGCTCGGCGACGCCCATGATCCGCTGCTCGTGTCGGTGCGCTCGGGCGCTCCGTTCTCCATGCCCGGCATGATGGACACGGTACTCAACCTGGGCCTCAACGACGATTCCGTCCAGGGCCTCATCGCCCAGACGCAGAACCCGCGCTTTGCTTGGGACAGCTATCGCCGCTTTATCCAGATGTTCTCCAACGTCGTCATGGGCGTTGACGCCGACCTGTTCGAGAATGCCCTGACTCAGGCCCGTCTGGTTGCCGGCGTCCGCGTCGACTCCGAGCTTTCGGCCGAGGACCTGCAGGAGCTCGTCGAGACCTTCAAGGGCATCTTCTCCGAAAACGTCGAGGCCGTCCTGTACCCCGAGCTCGAGGTCGCCGATGGCAAGCCCGTCTTCCCGCACGATCCGGAGCTCCAGCTGCGCCTTGCGATTCAGGCCGTCTTTGGTAGCTGGATGAACGAGCGCGCCTGCATCTACCGCAAGCAGCACGGTATCTCCGACGAGCTTGGCACTGCCGTCAACGTCCAGGCCATGGCATTTGGCAACAAGGGTGAGACTTCCGCGACCGGCGTCGCCTTCACCCGCAACCCCGCCGATGGCACCAAGGAGTTCTACGGCGACTTTCTGGTCAACGCCCAGGGCGAGGACGTCGTTGCCGGCATCCGCAACACCGAGCCTATCTCCGACCTCAAGACCACCCCGGGCCTCGAGTCCGCAGGCGAGGAGCTCGAGCGCGTGTTCCTGACGCTCGAGGACCGCTATCGCGACATGTGCGACATCGAGTTCACCATCGAGCAGGGCAAGCTCTGGATGCTCCAGACCCGCGTGGGCAAGCGTACCGCCACCGCCGCCCTGCGTATCGCCATTGAGATGGTCGAGGAGGGCCTCATCACCCGCGAGGAGGCTGTGAGCCGCATCGACCCCGCGCAGCTCGACCAGCTCCTGCACCCGCAGTTCGATTCCTCCAAGAAGTACGAGGCGCTCGCGCGCGGCCTTAACGCCAGCCCCGGTGCCGCCGTGGGCGAGGTCGTCTTCTCGAGTGACGATGCTGTCGCGCGTGCGAACGAGGGCCACAAGGTCATTCTGGTCCGCTGGGAAACCAACCCCGACGACCTGAAGGGCATGGTTGCCGCCGAGGGCATCCTGACCAGCCACGGCGGCAAGACGAGCCACGCCGCCGTTATCGCGCGCGGCATGGGTACGCCCTGCGTCTGCGGTGTCGAGCGCTTCCATATCGACGCCGCCGAGAAGGTCGTGCGCATCGAGGGCAGCGATCGCGTGCTGCACGAGGGCGACGTCATCTCCATCGACGGCACCCAGGGCATCGTCGTCGACGGTGCGGTCGATCTGGTTTCCGCCGAGCTCACCGGCGACCTGGACACTATCCTGTCCTGGGCCGACGAGATTCGCCTGGACGAGACCTGTGGCCACGCCAACCATGTGCGCGTTAACGCTGACAATCCCGAGGATGCCGAGCTCGCCCTCGAGTTTGGCGCC
Source organism: uncultured Collinsella sp. (assembly GCA_934658705.1). Lineage (GTDB taxonomy): Bacteria > Actinomycetota > Coriobacteriia > Coriobacteriales > Coriobacteriaceae > Collinsella. Next base: position 79,871 of record CAKUHP010000002.1, read on the forward strand.
GAGGCCATCGGCCTGTGCCGCACCGAGCACATGTTCCTGGGCGATCGCAAGAACATCATCCAGAGCTTCATCCTGTCCGACGACGAGGCCGTGAAACAGCAGGCGCTCGCCGATCTGCTCAAGGTCCAGACCGAGGACTTCTTGGCTATGTTCAAGACCATGACCGGCCGCGACGTGGTCGTTCGCCTGATCGACCCGCCGTTGCACGAGTTCCTGGACGATCCCCGCGAGCTCGAGGTCGCCATCACCAAGAAGGAGGCCGCTGGCGCCAGCGAGGAGGAACTCGCCGCTCTGCGTGCCCGCCTGCGTCGTATCGACGGCATGGTCGAGTCGAACCCCATGCTCGGCCTGCGCGGCGTGCGCCTGTCCGTCGTCTTCGGCGACCTGCCGCTCATGCAGGTTCGTGCCGTTGCCACGGCCGCTGCGCGCCTCATTAAGGAAGGCATCGACCCGCGTCCTGAGATCATGGTCCCGCTCGTCTCCATCACGGCCGAGCATGTCCAGACCCGTGAGGTCATCGAGCGCGTGATCGCCGAGGTTTCCGCCGAGGAAGGCGTGGAGCTCAACATTCCCGTTGGCACGATGCTCGAGCTGCCGCGAGCCTGCATGGTTGCCGACGAGATCGCCCAGCACGCCGACTTCTTCTGCTTTGGCACCAACGACCTCACGCAGACGACCTTCGGCTTCTCCCGCGACGACGCCGAGGCCAAGTTCATCCCGCTGTACCTGCATAAGAAGATCCTGAAGGACAACCCCTTCGAGACCATCGACACGGCGGTGCTCGAGCTGGTGCGCATGGCCGTGGCCAAGGGCCGTGCCACCAACCCCGGTATGCACTTTGGCGTGTGCGGCGAGCACGGCGGCGATCCCAAGTCCATCAAGGGCCTGTTCAACGTTGCCGGCGTGGACTACGTGTCCTGCTCGCCCTACCGCGTGCCGCTCGCGCGTCTTGCTGCCGCCCAGGCCAAGCTCGAGGCCAAGCGCAACGCCTAAAGCGACGTTGCTCCCGCGTCTAACGTAGCCCCCCTTCATGCCGCCCGTCTCATTCGTGAGGCGGGCGGTTGTCATGTGTGGGTTTTGTCTTTTTGTCTGCGTAAAAAATTGTTCTTGCAGCAGAAACGCGCGCGTGTATACTCGAATACGTTTGTTCAACTACGTGCCGGCCAAGGTGGTACGGCACCTCTAGAAGAGTAAGGAATTGCACATGGATTACATCCGCGCAATCGAGCGCCAGCAGATCCGCGAGGACATCCCGCAGGTTCGCGTCGGCGACAACGTCAAGGTCCACTACCGCATTAAGGAAGGCGACCGCGAGCGCATCCAGGTCTTCCAGGGCGACGTCATCCGCATGGCTGGTGCCGGTTCCCGCGAGACCTTCACCGTCCGCAAGATTTCCTTCGGTGTCGGTGTCGAGCGTACCTTCCCGCTTCACAGCCCCAAGATCGGCAAGCTCGAGGTTGTCCGTCATGGTCGCGTCCGTCGCGCCAAGCTGTACTACCTTCGCGACAAGGTGGGCAAGGCTGCTCGTATTCCCGAGAAGCGCTAAGACGATCTCAGCGTCTGTCCGCTCATTTGGACAAAAGGGTCACCTTCGGGTGGCCCTTCTTTTTACTGATTCGCATGCAAGGAGGCCCCGGTATGGCCAACATGACAAGCTCGGTTTCGGCGTCCCAGGTGGCCGGCGAGCTGGTGAGTGCCACGTTTGAGGAGATTCCCGCCCTGGTCGAGCATTATCGCGAGGACCCGCGCCAACAGGTCATCAAGGCCTGCGAGCGCGCCATGAAGCGTCATGCCAAGGAGCTCGGCGAGCGCGAGCGCGTCAATGGCATGTACGAGCTGATGCGCGAGCTGGGTGGCGACGGCGTTGTCGTGGGCGTTGATGAGGTCGGACGTGGATCTGTGGCCGGTCCTCTGACGGTGTGCGCCGTGTGCCTTCCGATGGAGCCGCGCGTCTGGGGTATCAACGATTCCAAAAAGCTCACGCCCGCCCGCCGCGAACTGCTGGCCGTAAAGATTGCCGAGGTGGCGACCGCCATCGGATACTGTCATATTCCGCCGGCGGATATCGACGAGATGGGTATGGCACGCGCCATTCGCGCCGCCGTTGCAGGCGCCGTTGCCGATACGGGCCTTGAGCCGGATTGCGTGCTTATGGACGGCAACCCGTTGGGTGCCGTTCCCAATGAGCGCGACGTGGTCAAGGGCGACGCCAAGATTGCCTGCATCGCCGCGGCGTCCATTATGGCTAAGGTCACGCGTGACGAGATGATGGTCGAGTACGATGCCGAGTATCCCGAGTACCATCTGGCCGAGTCGAAGGGTTATGCGAGCCCCGAGCACATCGAGGCCATTCGCAAACATGGACTTTGTCCGCTGCACCGCGTGAGCTTTTGCGGAAACTTTTTGCAGACCGAGCGGCTTTTCTAGGTCAATTATGGAGACAGGGACCTCTGGTGTTTTATAAACCTGCTGGTAGCGGGCCATGTGCAACACGATTGTTGCGCATGGCCCGTTTTTTGTCGGCTTTTGGTCAGCTTTTGGTTTGCTTCCGGTACTTACCCGCATGAAACGTGCCCTCATCATCGGGGCAATGCAGTGTGCGGGAAAGGAGACCCCATGTGTGCCGCAAGCAAAAAGAGCAAGACGCAGCAGCTCAAGGAACGTTGGCAGGACGGAGAGCTCGACTGCGGGGCGATCACACCCGAGTTTATCAAGGGGCTCAGTCCCCGCGAGCTGGGCATGCTGGGCGAGCTCATTACCATCGATTACTTTAACGAGCGCGGCTATGCCTTGCTGGAGCAGGGCTATCGTTGCACCGAGGGCGAGGCCGACCTGGTGCTGCTCGATGAGCTCGACGATGTTGTGGTGATGTGCGAGGTAAAGACCAGGCGCGTCGCGCTGGATTGCACCACGCGGGTCTTTCCCGAGGAGGCCGTGGACGCTCAAAAGCAACGCCGCTACCGTCGCATCGCAAGCTGCTATCTCATGGAACATTATCCGCTCAAGGCGATTCGCTTCGATGCCGTTGGTGTGACCATCCGTGGCGGGCATATCGCCGAGATCGAGCACCAGTACAACGCGTTCGATTGGCAGGTATCGTGATGGCGTTCGAGACGTTTGCTGTTCACGCGGCCTGTATTCGCGGCGTCGAGGCGATTCCCGTCACCGTCGAGGTTTCGCTTGCCGGGGGCGTCCCGGGTATTCAGATGCTCGGCATACCCAGTATGGAAGTGATGGAGTCGCGCGGGCGCATCCGATGTGCCATGCGCTCGGCGGGCTTTGAGATTCCGCGGTCGGGCATTACCGTCAACCTGGCGCCCGGCGATATCCGCAAAACCGGTAGCGGCTTCGATTTGCCGATTGCCATCGCTGTGTTGGCGGCCGACGGGCAGATTCCCCGCGACAACCTCGATCGCTGCCTCATCGCCGGCGAGCTAGGCCTGGACGGCACGGTGTTGCCCGTTAAGGGCGAGGTGGCGTTTCAGCTGCTGGCGCGTGATATGGGGCTCTCCTTTATTGCCGGTAGGTCCGATCAGCATGTGCCGCTCGCGGGCGTGGATTGCGGGTTTATCGGCCACCTGTCCCAACTTGCCCAAGGCATGGGGGAAGCTGCACGTCATTACCTGGATTCTGAAGTGCTCGAGGCCACCTTTGAACCCGAGCTCGACTATGCCGATGTGCTGGGGCAGGAGGTTGCCAAACGGGGTATGGCACTTGCGGCGGCAGGTGAGCTCGGCTTGCTCATGATCGGCTCGCCCGGTTCGGGCAAGACCATGCTCGCACGGCGTATGACCGGCATTTTGCCCGAGCTTTCTGTTGAGGATCAACAAGAGGCGCTGTGCATCCATTCGGTTTTGGGCGAGAACATCGATGGGCTGTTGGCGGGACACCGACCGTTCCGTAGCCCGCACCACAGTATCTCGACTGCGGGCCTTATTGGCGGCGGGCGCCCGGTGCATCCGGGCGAGATCAGCCTGGCTCATGGCGGTGTGCTCTTTTTGGACGAGCTCGCCGAGTTTCCCACCGGCGTGCTGCAGACGCTTCGCCAGCCCATCGAGCGCGGCTACGTCAAGATCGTACGCGTCGACGGCGCCTTTACCTTCCCGTCGCGCTTTCAGTTGTTGGCCGCGAGCAATCCCTGCCCTTGCGGCTTTTTGGGCGATCGCGAGGTCCCGTGTCGCTGCTCGGCCTCGATGGTCGAGCGCTACCGGTCCAAGCTGCGCGGTCCTTTGGCAGACCGTATCGACATGATGCTCGACGTGACCCGCCCCGACCCCCAGGTGATTATCGAGGGCGCGGAGGGCATGTCATCGGCCGAGCTGCGCGACTACGTCGTGCGTGGGCGCGCCTTTCGCGCCTGGCGCGAGTCCCGTATGGACGATGCGGATGCCGAGGCCGAGGACGACGAGTCGCGCTCCATTGACGGCGTCGTGTCGACCTTTGCACTCGACGAGGCAGCCGAGAAATGTGTGCTCGGCTTGTCGAAGCGCACGCATCTCACGGGGCGCGGCATTGTGCGCCTGGTTCGTATCGCGCGCACGATCGCCGATGTCGCCGAGAGCGAACGGGTGACGCAGGACCATGTGCTCGAGGCGGCGATGTACCAGGGGAGGAGGGACCAATAATGGATAAGGGAACCTTTGAGCTGCATCCCGGCGATGTGTTGTATCCCAAGACCGTTCTGGAACTTTCGGATGTGCCCCGGACGCTCTATGTGCGCGGGGACCCCGAGGTGCTATCGACTCCCGCGCTCTCCATCATCGGCGCGCGCAAGGCCTCGCCGTATGGTCTTGCCGTGGCGGAGCTTGCGGCGAAGGTGGCGGTTGAGGCGGGCGTGACGGTGGTCTCGGGTGGTGCGGTCGGCTGCGACCAGGCATCGGGCTGGGCTGCGGTCAACGCCGGCGGCAAACACGTCGTGGTGCTGGGGACGGGTGCCGACGTGGTCTACCCGCGCTCGAGTGCGGGGCTCATCACGCGTACACTCGATACGGGCGGCGCGGTCGTGTCGATCTCGCCATGGGGTATGGGCCCGCGCAAGTTTGCCTTCCCGCGTCGCAACCGCGTGATCGCGGCCCTGTCGCAGGCACTCTTTGTGTCTGAGGCCGGCATGCCCTCGGGTACATTTTCAACGGCCGAGGCAGCCATGGACCTGGGACGTGAGCTGCTTGCGGTGCCGGGTTCCATCCTGTCACCCGAGTCGCGCGGCACCAACTATCTCATCGCTAACGGGGCCTGCTGCATTATCGACGAGGAATCCATCGAGATGGCCATCTCGCGCATCTACGGCACCCTGCGTTACTCGCGTCCTGATGCACCCGGCATCGCGGATCTTGACCCTACGCAGCAGGCCGTGATGCATGCGCTCATCGCCTCGCCGCTCAAGGTGGACGACATCGCGGCACTCGTCTCTCTCGATGCCGTCGGCGTGCTTAAGCTCTTGGGTTCGCTCGAGCTCGAGGGACTTATCGAGCGGATGATGGATGGAAGGTATGCGCCCTCAAAGTTTGCCCTTCACGCTCAGACACCCTTCGGTCACAATGGAAAACGTGTCAATTAGAAAGGTGTTTGCAGATGCAGTTCGATCAGGTGACGGTTATCGGTGGCGGTCTGGCGGGTTCGGAATGCGCGATCCAGCTGGCAGATCGCGGGTTTGCCGTAAAGCTGTGCGAGATGCGTCCCCAGGTGAGCTCCCCGGCTCACCATACCGATCATCTGGCCGAGCTCGTCTGTTCCAACTCGTTTAAGTCGACCCGTCCGGATTCTGCGGCGGGCTTGCTCAAGGCCGAGCTCGAGCGCATGGGCTCAGTTCTGCTCGATTGCGCCCATCGCGCGGCCGTTCCCGCCGGCGGCGCCCTGGCGGTCGACCGTGTCAAGTTTTCCGAGCTTGTCGAGGCCGAGGTTGCCGCACGCCCCAACATTGAGGTCGTTCACGGCGAGGTCACGCAGATTCCCGAGGGTCATGTGGTCATTGCCGCCGGTCCTCTGTGCTCGCCGGCGCTGAGCGAAGAGGTCATGAAGCTCGTCGGCGGCGACGCTCTGGCGTTCTTTGATGCCGCGGCCCCGATCGTCGACGCTTCCACGCTCGATATGGACGTGCTGTTCTCGCAGTCGCGCTACGAGGAGCAGGGGGGCGGTGACTATCTCAATGCTCCGCTCAACAAGGAGGAGTACGAGGCCTTTATCGAGGCGCTCACCACGGCCGACCGTGTGGTGCTCAAGGACTTTGAGGGCGGTGACCTATTCCAGGCCTGCCAGCCCGCCGAGGAGGTTGCGCGCACCGGCAAGGATGCCATCCGCTTTGGCGCCATGAAGCCCGTCGGACTCACCGACCCGCGTACCGGACGTCGTCCCTGGGCGGCGATTCAGCTGCGCGCCGAAAACAAGGAGAAGACCGCCTATAACCTGGTGGGCTTCCAGACCAACCTGACCTTCGGCGAGCAAAAGCGCGTCTTCCATATGGTGCCGGGCCTGGAGAACGCCGAGTTCTTCCGCTACGGCGTCATGCATCGCAATACCTTTGTCGACGCCCCGCACGTGCTCGACGGCACTTTTGCCGTGCCCGGCACGAGCGTGCGCCTTGCCGGCCAGATCACCGGCACCGAGGGGTACATGGAAGCGGTTGCGACCGGTCTGCTCGCGGCGCTCAACACCTACGCCGAGGCTATCGGGGCCGCGGGCGTCGAGCTACCGCGCGTTGGCGCCCTGGGCGCGCTCGTGGGCTATGCGACCGATCCGGCGACGGTTGGCTACCAGCCCATGCACGTTAACTTTGGCCTGGTGCCGCCGCTCGAGGACGGCAAGCGCCGCAGCAAACGCGATCGCTACCAGGCCTATGCGGACCGCGCCCTCGAGGCCCTCGATGCCTACCTGGCCACGCGCCCCGATCTGTTTGGAGGCGACCGGTCATAGCCTTTGACCTGTACGACACCGTCGACTCGTTTATCGCTTATATCGCACGCGTCGAGGGGCTTTCTCCCAATACGGTGACCGCCTACGCATCGCGGCTGGAGCGCTTTGCGGCCTGGTGCAAACGTACATGCACCGACGCGCGCGCGGCTGACGTGCGTACCGTTCGCACGTATTTGGCCGAGCTCTCGCGAGAGCAGGTGGCACCCCGCACGCTTGCGGCGCATCTTTCGGCCATCCGATCGCTCTATCGCTGGATGGCTGCCGAGGGCATTGTGGAGGGCGATGTGGTCTCGGCGATTTCCTCGCCCAAACTCCCGCGTGATCTGCCCGGTGTGCTGACGACCCAACAGGTGGAGGCGCTCCTCAAAACCCCCGACACCGCGACGCCCGCGGGGATGCGCGATGCGGCGATGCTCGAGCTGCTTTATGCCTCCGGTGCGCGCATCTCGGAGCTTTCGGCGCTCAATATAGAGTCCATTGACTGGTCAGAGCGCACGCTGCGGCTGTGGGGTAAGGGGAGCAAGGAACGCATCGTCCCCCTGTATCGCCGCGCACTCGAGGCGACTCGCACCTATGTCGAAGAGGGGAGACCGGCACTGCTCGCCCAGGCAAAGCATCGCGATGCCGCGAGCGGTCTGCATCCGCTGTTTATCTCGGCGCGCGGCAACCGCATGGGCGCCGCCATGCTCAGGCGACGCTTTCATATGTTGGCGACGCTCGCCGGCATTCCGGCGGACATCGCCCCGCATGCGATGCGCCACACGTTTGCGACCGATCTGCTCGAGGGTGGCGCGGACCTGCGTTCGGTGCAGGAACTGCTGGGACACGCGAGCCTGTCCACGACGCAGATCTATACGCATCTCACGCCCGATCGGCTTAAGCGCGCCGTTGCTCAGGCCCATCCCCGTGGCGAGTAGAAAGTGGTTCACGCGCTGAGTCGCCAAGGTGTGTGGTTTTGATTGCGGGTTGGCAGGACGAGGTAATCCTGCTATCATTCACCGGGTTGCTTCACGGCAACAGGTTTTTATCACGCACGCGCGGCTACTTCATACCGTGGTGCCCGGGCTTTGGTAGCACATGTCCGGGTTGGTTTTGGAGGATGACCCCGCGCGGAGGCAAACCACAGGAGGTTTAACATGGCTACCAAGATTAATATCCGCACCCTGCTCGAGGCCGGCTGCCACTTCGGTCACCAGACCCGTCGCTGGAACCCCAAGATGAAGCCGTTCATCTTCGGTGAGCGCAACGGCATCTACATCCTCGACCTCAAGCAGACCATCCTCGACGCCGACCAGGCCTACACCTTCGTCAAGAACGTCGCCAAGGGTGGCAACGTGCTGTTCGTCGGCACCAAGAAGCAGGCTCAGGAGGCCGTCAAGAACGCCGCTGAGCGCGCCAACATGCCTTACATCAACCAGCGTTGGCTCGGCGGTATGCTGACCAACTTCGTGACCATCCGCTCCCGCATCAACCGCATGGAGGAGCTCGAGGCCATGGTCGAGGACGGCCGCATGGCTGTTCTGCCCAAGAAGGAGCAGGCTGTTCTGGGTAAGGAGCTCACCAAGCTCCAGACCAACCTCGGTGGCGCCCGCGACATGAAGGGTCTGCCCCAGGCTCTCTTCGTCATCGACACCAAGCGCGAGGAGAACGCCATCAAGGAGGCCCAGCGCCTGAACATCCCCGTCGTCGCTCTGATCGACACCAACTCCGATCCCGACGAGGTCGAGTACGGCATCCCCTGCAACGATGACGCTATCTCCGCTGTCACCCTTATGTGCGAGCTCATGGCTGACGCCTGCCTCGCCGGCTCCGGCAAGGAGCAGGTCTCCGAGGCCGAGATGGCCGCTGAGCCCAAGGCCGAGTAAATCAGTCTTAGTTAATTCTTTTTCATCTCTTTGAAAGGAACCACAATGGCCCAGATTACCGCCGCTATGGTCAAGCAGCTCCGCGAGATGACCGACTCCCCGATGATGGAGTGCAAGAAGGCTCTCGTCGAGGCTGACGGCGACATGGACGCCGCTGTCGACGTTCTGCGCAAGAACGGCCTCGCCAAGGCTGCCAAGAAGGCTGGCCGTGAGACCAACGAGGGCGCTGTCGCCGCGTTCGTCTCCGAGGACGGCAAGTCCGGCGCTCTGCTCGAGCTCTCCTGCGAGACCGACTTCGTCGGCTCCAACGCCAAGTTCACCGGCTTTGCTTCCAAGGTCGCTGAGGTTGTCGCCACCACCGAGCCGGCTGACGTCGACGCTCTGCTCGAGAAGCCGATGGGCGAGGAGACCGTTTCCTCCGAGCTCACCGAGATGATCCACATCATGGGCGAGAACATGAAGGTCGCTCGTTTCGCCGCCCGCAAGACCGACAACGGTGCTCTCGCTTCTTACATCCACATGGGTGGAAAGATCGGCGTCCTCGTCGAGTTCGCCTTCGAGAAGGCCGAGACCGCTCAGGCCGAGTCCTTCAAGACCTTCGCTCACGACGTTGCCCTTCAGGTTGCCGCCGTCGCCCCGATCTGCGCTACTCGCGATCAGGTTCCGGCCGAGACCGTCGAGCACGAGAAGCAGATCTACATGGCTCAGGCTGCCGAGTCCGGCAAGCCCGAGGCCATCCAGGAGAAGATGGCTGTCGGCCGTCTGGAGAAGTTCTACAAGCAGTCCGTGCTCACTGAGCAGGAGTTCATCAAGGACAGCTCCCTCACCATCAAGAAGTACGCTGAGCAGGTCTCCAAGGAGCTCGGCGATACCATTACCGTCGTTGCCTTTGACCGTCTGGTCCGTGGCGAGTAAATAAGCTCTTGTAGCTGGTAATGAGCAGGCTGTGGGTTTTACTCACGGCCTGCTTTTTCATGGCTCTTCGTAGAGCCTTTGATAGAATGTTGAGAGTTCAATCCAAAGGAGGATCGCTTTGTCCGACATCCGATATAAACGCGTGCTTCTGAAGCTTTCCGGCGAAGCGCTGATGGGCGATGGCCACTACGGCATCGACCCCAAGGTTACCGACCATCTTGCCAAGCAGGTCAAGGAGCTGCTCGCCGTTGGTCATGAGGTCGGCGTCGTTGTCGGCGGCGGCAACATTTTCCGTGGCATGGCCGGCGCTGCCGGTGGCATGGAGCGTGCCCAGGCCGACTACATGGGTATGCTCGCGACCGTTATGAACGCGCTTGCCCTGCAGGATGCCTTCGAGCACAACGATGTTCCTTGTCGCGTGATGAGCGCCATCCAGATGAACGAGATCTGCGAGCCCTACATTCGTCGTCGCGCCATCAATCACCTGTCCAAGGGCAACGTTGTTATCTTTGCTGCCGGTTCGGGCAATCCGTACTTTACGACCGACACCGCCGCGGCCCTTCGCGCCTGCGAGATCGGTGCCGAGATTCTGATCAAGGCTACCAAGGTCGACGGCATCTACGATAAGGATCCTGTCAAGTGCGCCGATGCCGTCCGCTTTGACAAGATCACCTACCACGAGGTGCTCGTTCGCGGCCTGCAGGTTATGGATTCCACGGCTACGGCTCTGTGCCAGGATAACCGTATGCCCATTTTGGTCCTCAACATCGATGGCGAGGACACCGTCAAGCGCGCGCTCGCGGGTGAGCCCGTCGGCACGCTCGTCTATCAGGAGGATTAAGCATGGCAGAGAACATCACCGCCCACATGGACAAGTCGCTCGAGTCCCTCAAGCATAACTTCTCCAAGGTTCGCACCGGCCGCGCCAACGCCAACATTCTGTCCGACATCACCGTCGATTACTACGGTGTTCCTACGCCGGTCACGCAGGTTGCCGCCGTCAAGACCCCCGAGGCCCACATGCTGCTGATCGAGCCGTGGGACAAGGCGCTCATCAACGCCATTGTCAAGGCTATCAGCGCCTCCGACCTGGGCATTACCCCCAACTCCGACGGCACCGTCGTGCGTCTGCCGTTCCCGGCTCCCACCGAGGAGCGTCGTCGTGAGCTCGTCAAGGAGTGCCGCGAGTACGCCGAGCAGGCCAAGGTCTCTATCCGTAACATCCGCCGCGACTTCAACAACAAGCTCGAGCGCGACGAGGAGCTCACCGAGGACGACGTCCGCCGCGAGCAGGCTAAGGTCCAGAAGCACACTGATGAGTATGTTGCCAAGGTCGAGGAGCTTCTGAAGGAAAAAGAAGCCGAGGTCATGGAGATCTAAGGTGCAATACGACGAGCATAAACTGGTCGAGTACTTTGCCGACGCCCCTGCGGGCGTCGGTTTTTCCGACCTTGACCTCAATAACATTCCGCACCATATCTCGTGCATCATGGACGGCAACGGCCGTTGGGCCACGGCGCGCGGTCTTGCCCGCACCGAGGGTCACAAGGCCGGTATTGTCTCTCTGCGCGAGATCATTACCGCCTGCGTGCGTCTGGGTGTCGACGTGCTTTCGGCCTATGCGTTTTCCACCGAAAACTGGAATCGTCCGCAGCACGAGGTCAACGTTTTGATGCATCTGTTTGCCAAGACGTTTATCGACGAGCTGCCACTGCTCAAGCGCGAGAACGTGCGTGTTGTCTTTTTGGGTGACATTTCCGCGCTGCCCAAAAAGACCCGCGACGTCTTTGAGCGCGGCCTTGCCGAGTGCGCCGACCATACTGGCATGACGCTGGCGCTGGCTGTTAACTATGGTGCGCGCGCCGAGATCACCCGCGCCGTCCGCCAGATTGCGTTCGACGCTGCCGCTGGCAAGATTGATCCCGCTGCCATCGACGACAAGATGGTGGCGTCGCACCTGTACACCGCCGGTCTTCCCGATCCAGAGCTCGTGATTCGCACCTCTGGCGAGCTGCGTCTCTCGAACTACCTGCTCTGGCAGGTCGCCTATGCCGAGTTCTATGTCACCGATACCTATTGGCCTGACTTTGATCGTTGGGGCCTTGTCGACGCCATTTTGGCCTACCAGGGCCGTGACCGTAGGTTTGGTGGACTGAGCAAGACCGAGGAGGCTTAATCGTGTCCGATCGTCCCAAGGCATCTGCTCCCAAGGCGCCTGCTTCTGCGACGCCTGCACGCAGGGCCGCTGCTCCCAAAGCGCCGGCTGCAAAGGGCGGCGGCGGTTCATGGCTGGCAGGCTTTATTACCCGTGCTGCCGCCGGTATCGTCTACGCCGTTGTCTTTATCCTGTGTCTGGTTTTGGGCATTGTGCCCACGGCTATCTTTGTGTCCGTCATGAGCGGTCTGTGCTGCTATGAGTTCTTCCGTATGACGAGGCTCGATGGCAAGGTTGCCAATGAACGCCTGGGTATTGCTGCCGCGGTGCTCTTTCCGCTCTCGGCTCTGGGTGATTCGCTGTTGCTGAACGCCCTGCTCTTTGCCCTGATGCTTGCGGTGGGTATCTGGTATGTCTGGTCGCCGCGCACCCGTATCTCAGATGTCGCCGTGACGCTTATGGGCCCTATCTACACCGGCTTTATGCTGTCTGCCATCGTGCTGCTGCGCGACGCCGTGCCCGGCTTTGCCGGCGCCCTGCTTTCGGTGGGCGTCTGCGCGTCCCTTTGGGTCTCCGACTCGTTTGCCTATATCGTGGGCAGCCGTATCGGCAAGCACAAGATGGTCCCCAAGATCTCTCCCAAAAAGAGCTGGGAGGGCTTTGCCGGCGGCATTTTGGGCTCTGTCTTGATTTGGCTCATTCTGTGGGCCACGCACTTCTATAAGCTGAGCCTGCCCTATGCGCTGCTGTGCGGCGTGGTCGTATCCATCCTGGGCGTTATCGGCGACCTCATCGAGTCGCGTATCAAGCGCGGCGTGGGCGTCAAAGATTCCGGTAATCTCATCCCGGGTCACGGCGGCATGCTCGACCGTAGCGATTCGCTCATCTTTGGCTGCATCACCGCGCAGCTGCTGTTGATGATCGGAGGCGTGCTGTAATGGCTCATCAGACCACCTATGGTCCCGACGGGCGTCTCCGCGTTGCCATTCTTGGTTGTACCGGTTCTATCGGTACTCAGGCGTTGGACGTGTGCCGTCAGCATGCCGATTGCCTGCGGGTTACGGCGCTTTCCGTTAACTCCAGCACCTCCGAGCTCGTAGCCGCTGCCCGTGAGTTTTCGGTTCCGGCGGTTGCCGTGGCTGATACCGCCCATGGCGCAGATGCCGTTCTGCAGGAGCTGCCCGAGGGTACCGAGCTTGGCGTTGGTGCGCAGGCGGTCTGTGATCTCGCGCGCCGCGACGATGTCGACTGCGTGCTTGTCGCCATCGTTGGCGCTGCCGGTCTCGAGGCGAGCCATGCGGCCCTGACCTCGAACAAGCGCCTTGCTCTCGCTAACAAGGAGTCGCTCGTCGTTGGCGGCGATCTACTTATGCCGTTGGCGCAACCGGGCCAGCTCATTCCGGTCGACTCCGAGCATTCTGCTATCTACCAGTGCTATCTGGGGGAGGACCCGCGAGAGGCCCATTGCATTTGGCTTACCTGCTCGGGTGGTCCCTTCTTTGGCCGCACGCGCGACGAGCTCGATTGCGTTACGCGCGCCGACGCCCTCGCGCATCCCACGTGGGCCATGGGCGCCAAGATCACCATCGACTCCGCCACCCTTATGAACAAGGGTCTGGAGCGTATCGAGGCCATGCATCTGTTTGGCTGCGACCTCGATTTCATCAACGTGGTCGTGCAGCGTCAGTCCAAGATTCACTCGATGGTCGAGTTCGCCGACGGCTCCGTGATGGCGCATCTCGGTGCCTCCGACATGCGTATTCCCATCCAGTTTGCGTTTTCGTATCCCGAGCGCTGGGATACCCCGGCTCTGCGTATCGACTTCCGCGAGCTCGGGCAGCTTACCTTCGACGCTGCCGATATGGATACCTTCCGCTGCCTGGCGCTGGCCGAGCGTGCCGGCAAGACGGGCGGCACCATGCCGTGCGTGCTCAATGCTGCCAACGAGGTCGCCGTTGACGCCTTCCTGCATGATGCCTGCAGCTTTACCGATATCGACCGCGTTGTGGAATCCTGTATGGATGCCCACGAGGTCCAGGCAGTTGTCTCGTTTGAGCAGCTTCGCGACATCGATGCGTGGGCGCGCGAAAAGGCTGCACAGGTGCTCGCCGCAACCCGTTCCTAACCCATAAGGATTGCTTTTTCGTTTTATGGATACTGTTTTGAGCGTTCTCTCATCGGTCTTTTGGGGCCTTCTGATGCTTTCCGTCCTCGTGTTTTTGCACGAGGGCGGCCACTTTTTGGCGGCGCGTGCCTGCGGTGTCCGCGTGACCGAGTTCTTTTTGGGCCTGCCGTGCCGCTTTGATATCCATCACACGTCGCGTCGCATCGGAACCAAGTTCGGTGTGACGCCGCTGCTGCTTGGCGGCTATGCTGCCATCTGTGGTATGGATCCGACCGATGTCTCATGTGCCGACCGGGTGCTCGCGGCCATCTATCGTCACGGTCGCGTAACCGTGCCCGATCTTGCCGCCGAGCTCGAGCTGTCCGAGGAGGATGCACTTGAGGCCTGTGCGCTGCTGCTGGGCTGGGGTTCCATCGCGCCCTGGTACGAGGACGGGGAGAAGCCTTCACCGAGCTACTATCCCACCAAGTATCAGACGCTGCCGCGAGACGCGGCGGGCTACACCACCTTTGATGGCCGCCGTTTCGATCGCGAACATGCGACTGCCGAGGGCGATGCGTGGAAGCTGCCGTGCGGCGAGGCCGAGTTTCTTGCGCAAGAGCGTTCGCACACCTATCTTGGCCAGGGCTTTGCCAAGCGCGCCTTTATGTTGCTCGCGGGCATCCTCGTCAATATCCTGACGGGATTCTTGCTCCTTATGAGCATCTACTCCATCGCGGGCGTTACCGTGCCGGTTGATACCAACGTAATCGGTCAGGTCGACGAGGGTTCGATTGCCGCCAAGGCGGGTATCGAAGCCGGCGACGCGATCCTTTCGGTTGACGGCGTATCGTGTTCCACCTGGATGGACGTGTACGACGCTATCGGCAACGTCGCTGGTAAGGACGATATCGCTATTGAGTATGAACGCGACGGTAAGCAGCGTTCAACCACGGTCGCGCTCAAAGAGGACGAGCGTTTGGGCGTTTATGCTTCTACGCAGGTGGTCCATTTGGATCCCATCACCTCGGCGCGCTTGTCCTTCTCGTATGTCGTACAGACGGCGGATGGCGTAATGCGCCTACTCCAGCCGCAGCATACGATGGAGATCCTGGACCAGTCCTCCTCGATCGTGGGCATTAGCGTCATGTCCTCGCAGGCGGCCGCCGCCGGCCCCGCAACGTTTTTGACGTTTGCCGCCTTGATCTCGTTCTCGCTCGGCTTTATGAACCTGTTGCCCATCCCGCCGCTCGATGGCGGTAAGCTGGTCATCGAGATCATTCAGAAGATCGCGGGCCGCGAGCTGCCACTCAAGGTCCAGACGATTGTGAGCTATGTGGGCATCGCGCTCTTTGCTCTGCTGTTCGTCTACATGCTCCGTTCCGACATCCTTCGATTTATTCTGTAGGGGAGTGTTTGGATTGTCTCTATCCCATCCTTTGCCGCGCGAGCTGACGCGCCCCGTGCATGTGGGCGGCGTGCAGATTGGCGGCGGCGCGCCGGTTGTGGTTCAATCCATGACCTGCACCGATACCGCCGATGCTCAAGCAACGCTTGCGCAGGTTCGCGCGTTGGCGCAGGCCGGTTGCGATATCGTGCGCGTGAGTGTGCCCACCGAGGCCGCACTCGAGGGCTTCCGAACCATCTGTGCCGAGTCTCCAGTGCCAATTGTCGCCGACATCCACTTTAACCATAAGCTCGCCATCGGTGCTGTCGAGGCCGGTGCCGCAAAGCTGCGTATCAACCCCGGCAATATCGGCGATTGGGCCAAGGTCGACGCCGTGATTGACGCCGCGGGTGCCGCGGGCTGTGCAATTCGCATTGGCGTCAACGCCGGCTCGCTCGAGCAGGACATCGCCGAGCGCGATGATCTTACGCAGCCCGAAAAGCTCGTGATGTCGAGCGAGCGCTTTGTGCAGCACTTTGAGGACCGCGGATTCACCAACATCGTGCTTTCCGCCAAGGCCCATAGCGTGCAGACGACACTCGATACCTATCGTGCGCTGTCGCGTGAGATCCCCCATGTTCCGCTGCATCTGGGTGTGACGGAGGCCGGTACCAAGCTGCAAGGAACCATTAAGAGCTCGGTGGGCTTGGGTATCCTGCTCTCCGAGGGTATTGGCGACACCATGCGCGTGTCGCTTACGGCCGATCCGGTTGAGGAGCCGCCGGTCGCCTGGGGCATTCTGCAGTCGTTGGGTCTGCGCCGCCGTGGTCCCGAGATCGTCTCGTGCCCCACGTGCGCCCGCTGCCAGGTCAACCTCATTCCCATCGCCGAGGAGGTTACCGAGCGACTTAAGAACTATTCTGCGCCGCTTTCGATTGCCGTGATGGGATGTGCAGTCAACGGCCCCGGCGAGGCGTCTGACGCCGACCTTGGTGTTGCCTGCGGACGAGGTCAGGGCCTGCTCTTTTCGCACGGCCAGATCATTGGTAAAGTAGCTGAGGATCACATTGTCGACGCGCTGATGGCCGAGGTCGACAAACTTATTGAGGAGAAATAAATGACTCGAGCAATGTATATGTCTAAGCTCTACGCGCCGACGCTCAAAGAGGATCCGGCCGACGCTGAGCTTGCAAGCCACCGTCTGCTGCTTCGTGCCGGCATGATCCGCAAGGAGGCCGCCGGCCTCTACTCCTACCTGCCGCTCGCATGGCGCTCGATCCGCAAGATCGAGAACATCGTGCGCGACGAGATGGATGCCGCCGGTGCTCAGGAGCTCATGATGCCCATCATGGTCGACGCCGAGCTGTGGCGTGAGTCTGGCCGTATCGATGCCTATGGCAAGGAACTCGTGCGCTTTGACGACCGACACGGCCGTGAGTTCGTGCTCGGCCCCACGCACGAGGAGACCGTCACGGCCCTGGTGCGCAACGAGCTGCGCTCCTACAAGCAGCTGCCCGTCAACCTGTATCACATCCAGGATAAGTTCCGCGACGAGTTCCGTCCCCGCTTTGGCCTGATGCGCGGTCGCGAGTTCATCATGAAGGACGCCTACAGCTTCTCCGCCACGCAGGAGAGCCTGCAGGAGGAGTACGACAAGATGAAGCAGGCTTACGCCAATATCTGCGAGCGCTGCTACATTAAGGCCCTGCCCGTCGTTGCCGACTCCGGCGAGATCGGCGGCGACACCTCCGTCGAGTACATGGCCCTGGCCGAGGCTGGCGAGGCATCGCTCGTCTACTGCGACGATTGTGGTTTTGCCGCCGACGATGAGGCTGCAAGCACCAAGGTCGTCGTGACCGAGGGCCCCGGCGACGGTACACTCACCAAGGTTGAGACTCCGGGCATGGGCACCATCGAGGCTGTTGCCAAGTTCTTCGGCTTCCCCGAGAACGGCACGCGTAAGTCGCTGGCACTCATCGACGCCGAGGGCAAGCCCGTCGTGGCCATCGTCCCGGGCGATCATGAGCTCAACGATTGCAAGGCCGAGCATGTCTTTGGCAAGGGCTATCGCATGATGACCGACGAGGAACTCCAGACCTACGGTCTGCACAAGGGCTTTATCGGACCGGTCAACCTGCCCGAGGGTATCCGTCTGGTTTGCGACGAGAGCCTGCGCGAGTCCAAGCAGTGGGCTTGCGGCGCCAACGAGGTCGACTATCACTTTACCGGTGCCTGCCCCGAGCGCGACTTTACCGTCGACGAGTGGGCCGATCTGGTCACTGTTGTCGCCGGCGATCCCTGCCCGCACTGCGGCAAGCCGCTTTCTGCTGCTCGCGGCATCGAAGTCTCCCAGGTCTTCCAGCTGGGTACCAAGTACTCCGAGGCCATGGGCGCCACCTTTATGGACGAGGATGGTAAGGAGAAGCCGCTCATCATGGGTTGCTACGGCGTGGGCGTGTCCCGCTCGCTCGCTGCCGTCGTGGAGCAGCACAACGACGAGCACGGCATCGTCTGGCCGGTTTCCGTCGCTCCCTACGAGGTCGCGGTGATCCCGCTCGACCCCAAGAAGGAGGAGTGTGCCACCGTCTGCGACAAAATCGTCGAGGGTCTGTGCGCCGAGGGTATCGAGGTCGTCGTTGATGACCGCGACGAGCGTCCCGGTTTTAAGTTTGCCGATAACGACCTTATGGGCTTTCCGTATCAGGTGGTTCTGGGCAAGCGCGGCCTTAAGAACGGTACCGTGGAGCTTAAGGACCGTGCTACGGGCGAGCGCGAGGATGTCGCAATCGATAAGGTCGTCGCTAAGGTTGCTGAGCTTGTGAAGGCGGCCCGTCGCTAGTCGGCGATTGCGCCTATAGTTCGTTACGCCGGGCGGCCCTGCATTTCTCCAATGGGGGAGATGCAGGGCCGCCCTTTTATCTTGCTGGCATGTTCAATCGCTAAAAGGAAAACCCCGCAGCCCTGGTGAGCTGCGGGGTTTTCCTTTGTGCCTCCGATGCGAAATGAATCGCTCAGATATTACTGATAATCGACGACGTCGATC
>CAKUHP010000003.1 GCA_934658705.1 uncultured Collinsella sp.
ACCCCGGAGGAGTTCCGGAACCAGCCCCTTGCGGCGTAGTTCTTATTTAAGCCGTCCAAGTTTTGGGGTGCAGTTCACTTTAACGTTCGCCCCCGCTCATGTGTCGGCAGTTTTTTCTGGGCCATCCACCGTCACGACAAGCAGGCGCGCAGGAAGGCGAACCATCTCGGCTGTTCGAGGTGGATGATGTCGTCGGGAACCCCGGTGGGAGCATGTCCACCAAAGAGCAGGCCCGCATCCGCCGGATTGACGAGTCGCACGATCCACACGGCGATGACCAGCACGCACAACACAGTGACCGTAATATCGATACCA
The DNA here is from genome assembly GCA_934658705.1 of uncultured Collinsella sp. Taxonomy (GTDB): domain Bacteria; phylum Actinomycetota; class Coriobacteriia; order Coriobacteriales; family Coriobacteriaceae; genus Collinsella. Next base: position 316 of record CAKUHP010000003.1, read on the forward strand.
CGCTTTAGCTTGCTCGATGCCACCTCCTCGCGCACGAACGCGAGCACAAACGCAACCGGCACCACCCAGAACAGCGGATGGTAGGCAAAAGCCGCCGCAAAATCGAGGCGCAGTGCCGCCAACCAGGCCCTCGTCATGCCACATCCCGGACAGGGAATACCCGTCATCAGACGAAACACGCAGCCGATGTCGAGCAGGTAGAGCGCGAGCCAGGCAACAAAGAGCACGCCGATGCAAGAAAGGGCGCGGCGGATGAGCTCCGCCGCGCCCTTATTTACCCGAGAGTTGTTCACGATGCCTTAATCGTTAGGCACGAGCGCCGAGACGGGTGTTGTAGACCGTAGCCATGGCGTTGGTGTTCTTGATGATGATGTTCATGGCAAAGATGGGGCCAAGGCCGCACAGAAGCACGCCGATAATCTGCCACATAAGAATGGTGGTACCGTTCTCCTGGAACATCAAACCGTAGCGAGGAGCGTTGGCCTGCAGACGGTTGCCGATCTTGTAGTACCAGTAGTACGCGTAGAAGCCGCAAGTCACGAACGACAGCAAGATAAACGCGGCCAGACCCGGCGTAGAATCGCCGTCGTCCTGGCACATGGTATTGATGTCGCGAGCCAGGCAATAGAGGAAGTAATACGAATAGATACCGCAGGTCACGATGGAAAGCAGGAGCCAGCCGATCAGGCTGCGGTCGGCCTTAACAGGTCCATAGCCCATCGGGGCGGCAGCCGGCTGCTGGGCGTACTGACCGGTGTACTGCTGCTGATTCGCATACTGCTGAGGCTGCGGCTGAGGCTGGACAGCCTGAACCGGAGCGGGCTGAGGCGCAGGCTGCGGCTGAGGGGCCGGCTGGGGTGCAGGCTGAGGCTGCGGAGCAGCGGAAGCGGCACCGATAGGAGATCCACAGACCGGGCAGAACTTGGCATCGTCCGAAAGGGACGATCCGCAATTAGGACAAAACATAAGCCTCTCCTTTTCCTGGGGCGTTGCACGCCCTCAAACCTTACATGTCTATGTTCTCAACAATAGCCGCGACGTTGTTGCGCAACATTGACCAAATTCGAAGAAATTTGACTGAAACCGCTTTCGCAACCACTTTTTTGCTTTCGCAGTAGCAAAAGGCACCCCAAACACAGTTGCTTGGGGTGCCTAGACCGTTTATTCGGCTTGATTGTTTTCGGCCGCAGGAGCCTCATCCGACGCATCCGCCGGCGTGGCGACGGCGGTCCAATCGGGTTCCGCAGGCGTGGCCTCGGGCGCAGGTGCGGGCGCCGGGGCAGGCGCAGGTGCGGGCGCAGGCGCGGGTGCCGGAGCGGGAGCCGGGGCAGGCGCAGCACCAGCGGCGGCCGTGGGATTGAAGCCCGCGGGAGCAGGCTTCTTCTCGCCCGGGAGCACAAAGGTCAGAACGTCATCGGTATCCTCATCGGTCCACTCGCTGGCATGGCGCGCTGCCCAGTAGCCAACGGCGCGGTACTTGAGCATCGTGCCGAACACATTCAAGAACACGGTGACAAAAGCGACGATCATCAGGAACAGGATGAGCGTAATACCGCCACCCTTAATAATCGCCTCGAGGCCCGAAGGAGAGTAATAACCGTAATAGCCATAGCTGCTGAGGCCAAAGGCCGCGATAAAGCCAAAGATGGCGGTGAAGATCCACGTGATGATGTTCGAAACGATGCCCGTCAAAAACTCGGGGAGAATCGAGGCGCAGAACAACTTGCCCAGGTTGGCCTTATAAGACTTCCAGACCTTCTCGAGCGAAAACGCGCTCTCCACGCGGCCGACGACCGCAAAGTGCATCACAGCGGCATCGCCAAACATCTTAAAGAAGATGCCCAGCACAAACGAGACGAACAGAGCCAAGACGAGCAAGCCCATCGAGCCGACGAGCGCACTCTCGAGTCCGCTCGAACCGAAGTAATAATACGAACCGACGGCACCGATCACAACGCTCTCGATTGCCGAGAACACCACGCCGATCACCGGGATAATGGCGACGAACTCGAGCACGTTCGTAATGACGGACGAGAAAATGCCCAAGCCAAACGAGGTCGAACGCAGCAGCGGACGCTCCATACCCTTATCGTCCTTGAGCGACAGGTCGCGGCCCCACTCGATGCCAAAGCCGGCGCCGCACACGCTCGCGACGTAGGCGAGCAAAAAGCCAATGGCCGCTGCGATGCCGCCGATAACGGGGATAAACAGCACCAATACCGACACGACACAGATCAGTGCCGGCAAAAAGGCAATCTGGCACACGCGAACCAGGGCACCGGGAACCTTGAGCATGTCGTTGAAAGCCTGCGCCATGCAGCCCTTGGGCACATTCATAGCCGGTTGGGGCGTAACGAACGGCTGCGGCTGGGGCTGAACAAACGGCTGCGGCTGGGGCTGCGGCTGCTGAGGCTGTCCCTGCGGAGCAGAGGTAGCAGCCTGCGGGGCCTCGGTATTAGGGGCACCGCAAACGCCGCAGAACTTGTCGTTGTCGCCCATGGGGGCTCCACACTGCGAACAGAACATCGAAATCATCCCTTCGTATCTAGAGCGAATCACCTGGATCGCAAACGATGTCTTGGCATCATTATCGCCCATTGTGGGGACAAATGCGCCCAGATGACCATTTTGCAACGGAGGCAGTGTTATTCAACGATTCGAAGGGTGCGCCCGAGCTAGTTTGTACCGCGGAAGCCCTTGCCGACGATTTCGGAACTATCGACGATCGTGATGAAGGCATCCGGGTCGATCTCACGGGTATAGCGGCGCAGCTGAACGGCCTCGCGACGGCTCAGCACGCTCATAATCACCGTGACGCACTTGCCCGAGAAGGCGCCGTAGCCACGACTGATCGTTGCCGTGCGGTTGAGGTGTTTGACGATAAACTCCTCGACCTTACGCGGCTCGGAGCAAATGATCGTACAGACCTTGCGCAGGTGAATACTCTCGATAGCCTTGTCGACGACGAGCGTCTTGGCAAACAGGCCGAGCACACAGTACAGGCCGACGCGCGGGCCATACAGAAAGGCGGCGATGGTCACGATGCCGATATCGACCAGCAGCAGGGCGCGGCCGATCTCGAGCGTCGTGCGACGCTTGAGGATCATGGCGAGAATGTCCGTGCCGCCCGTCGAAGCACCGATATCAAAGACGATGGCACTGCCCAGTGCCGGCAAGATAACGGCAAAGCACAGGTCAAGCCACATATCGCCCGTCAGCGAAACATCGGTGGGAATAAAGAGCTCGAACAGCGAAACGTAGGCCGAAAGCGCAAACGAGGCAAAGACACTCCAAAGGATTGCCTTGCGGTCCAAGAAAATAAAACCCAGGATGACCAGGACCGCATTGATGATCCACATAAAGACGCCGACCGGCAGGGTCGGAAACAGCGTGGACAGGATAACCGACACGCCCGAAGTGCCGCCGAAGGCGAAGTGGTTGGGAGTCTTAAACGCAACGATAGCGAAGGCTGTGAGGATCAGGCCCAGGTTGAGCTCGCCAAAGAAGCGCAAGAAGCCCGGCTCCTGGCTACGCTTGCGACCGGCGCGCTCGCCACGCTCAATGTCCTCGCGCCCGACCACGCGCTCCATCGGCACCACGGGAGGACGATGCACCTCCTCGGCGGCACGCGACGCCGCCTCCGCCGCAGCAGCCTCGATCGCCCACGCCTTGCTTTCTGTCTCGTGCTCGTCGGCCATTACGGCAACCCTTCGTTAACAATTTGGAAACAATGCGCTCATTAGGGTAACGCTGAACGCGAAGATTGCAACCCTTAGTTAGACGAACGGCATGGCTGCATCGAGGGCATATAGAAAACGGCCGACCGCGCTTTTGCTTGCACGGTCGGCCGTTTGGCGTTTTCGCAGATAAAACCTGCCAAAACAAACCTGTCCCTATTTGGCAGGTTATTCGTGCTGGCTGGCGTGGTGCTCGTACTCCTCGGGGGTGATGACATCCTCGATGCGCAGGTTGATTCCTGCCACCTCAAGGCCAGTCATCGCGGCCAGACGCTCGGTGACACGTGCCTTAACGTCGTCAAAGATCGCGGGCGCATAGGCACCATACTCGATGATGACCGAGATATTGACGACCACACGGTTGTCATCGGTGACCTCGACCGTCACGCCCTTGGTCAGATTCTCGGCACCAAACTGCTCCTGCACAAAGTGCATGAGGTTGCCCTTCATGCCCAACACGTGCGGCACCTCGCGGGTTGCCATGGCGACGATCTTCTCAATCACGCCGTTGGAATAGGTCAGCGAATCCTCGGACTCGTCCGCCTCCTCGTCGTCCTCATCCGTCTCGTCTTCAGGCTCGGACTCGGCAAGGGTCTGGTCCTCGAGCGTTACGTCCTCGGAATCGGCGGCGACGGCCTCGTTCGCCTCAAGCTCGGTATCGGCCACATCGACCTTCGTATTAAAAGCCATGGTTCCTCCTTATGCCTGCCGCGGATGCGACAGTCGAATACGTATTAGCGGCCGCTAAACAGACGGCCGAAGAAGTTGACGATACCGTTCTCTCCATCGCGAATCTGCCCGATCACGGCGCCGATCAGCACAAAGAATGCGATGACGAGGGTATCCCACAGGCCCAACGTAAGTACCAGCACGGCGAGAATAAAGCCCGCGACGGCACCAAGTGTAGTATTGGGATGGCGCACGGCATAGCTCCAGATGGCAGCACCCGTACCTTTGATGAGACCCATGGCCTCGTCAAAGTCGTTGACGGCGGCGTCATGCGCTTCGTTGGCCTCGGGCTTGGTATCGGCCGCCTCGCTTGCCGGCGTGGCGCTCTGGTCGATCGTCAGGCGCGGCGTGCGGACGGTCTTGTCTTGATTGGTATCACTCACCGGAAACCTCCACGGTCTGGACGGTAGTCTTGGACGGCAAAAAACGGACGCGCGCGGTCGTGCCTGACGTGCCGAGCATGGTGTCGCATGCCTGCTCGATGCGCTGCTGCATCGCGGTGGCAAGGGAAGCCACGTCCTTATCGTCAAGCGCGATGGCCTCGACCTTAAAGCGGACGCGCGATTCGTCGGCACCTTGGACGCGAGCCTCGACGTGCTCGACCATGACGCGGTCGTCACGTTCGGCCGCGGCACGGGCGCACGATGACAGAGCCGCGAGGGTGACCTCGATATTGCGCTCCCCTGCCGGATGCACGCAGGACGGTTCCCGGCGGGCGAACATCAGGCGGAAAAAGCTCACCAGTGTGCCAAGTGCCACAACGCCGGCACACACCGTGACGACGATGCGCGGCATAGGGTCGCGCATCAGCAGCATAATGCGATACGTATACGGCCCCCAAAACTGGCAAACAAGCGTGCCCAGCGCCACGATGGCGGCGGCAAGATACACGATTGCTAGGGCTCGTTTGAGCACGCGCATGCGGCGCTCCTTTCGGGTCTCGGTCCACAGGATACAAACGGTTCGCATCATTATAAAAGAGCCGGGTCCGGTGCCATACGCACGCGGATCCGGCTCATCTATTCCACGAGGCTTGCATGCTCGCTTCATTATGCCCAGATATGCACGGCTTAACCCGTGCGGGCGCTACTCCTCCTCGAGGGCAGCGATGACCTCGTCGGTCATGTCCATGGTGCTGTAGACGTCCTGGACGTCGTCGAGCTCCTCGAGGCGATCGATGAGGCGCTGAACCTTCTTGGCGTCGGCGCCGGAGACCTCGGTCGGGGTGGTCGGGACCATGGTGGTCTCGGAACCCTTGACCTGGATGCCCTGCTCCTCGAGCGCCTTGGAAACAGCCATGACGTCGTTGGCAGCGGTCCAGACGATCCACTCCTCGCCGGCGTCCTCGTAATCGTCGCCACCGGCCTCGGCGATAGCCATCATGAACTCTTCCTCGTCACCGGCAGCACCGTTGGCGATCATGGTCTCCTTCTTGGCGTTCTCGTCCAGGATCTCCTTGGCGACGACGATCTGGCCCTTGCGCTCAAACTGGAAGGCGACGGAGCCGGAGGTGCCCAGGTTGCCACCAGCGTGGGAGAAGGCGGAACGGACGTCAGCAGCGGTACGGTTGCGGTTGTCGGTCAGGCAGTCGACGTAGACGGCGACACCGGCGGGACCGTAGCCCTCGTACACGATGTTCTCGTAGACGGCGGCGTCGGCACCCGAACCAAAGGCCTTGTCGATAGCGGACTTGATCTTGTCCTTGGGCATGGACTGAGCCTTGGCCTTGGCAACGGCAGCGGCGAGGCTGGCGTTGTTCTCGGGCAGCGGGTCGCCGCCGAGACGGGCAGCAACGGTGATGTTGCGGCTCAGCTTGGAGAAGAGGGCGGAACGCTTGGCGTCCTGCGCGCCCTTACGATGCTTGGTTGTGGCCCACTTAGAGTGTCCGGACATACGTGTCTCCTATCGGTTTCGACCTAAAGCCCAGCGCAGATGCTCGGGCAATATAAACAAACGTCGTTATGATATACCTACTGGCCTGCGAGATAAACCCCAAAATGAAGGCGACGTGATGATGCAACCCTTTGGTGCAAGGGGGACAGGTTAGTTTGCACCAGGTTGATTGGGTGGCTAATTTGGGACGGGGCTTTTGCACCAGTTAGGACCAGAGGAGGTCGCTGCGGGCTATGGTGGCGCCAATGGCAAAAGGCATGCAGGCAATGACCGGATACAGATAGCGCATGTAGGTCGAGCCGTTGCAGGGACCGATCAGGCACACGGCGAGCACGCCCAGCAACGGTACCCAAATGGCCAGCGCCCGCCATGAACGGCGACGCAGCAGGTAGATCACGACGGCAATCATGATCCATACATAGGTGGCCGAGCTCATGGTGAGCGAGATAAACGGGATGCGCTGCACCGCCACCCGATACAGGTTGACCAGATGGCCGCACCACCGCACCGCCTTGCTATCGACGGGGTGAAAGTCGAAATACTTGAGATTGTCGGGGCGGGCCATGATCTCGGCACTGCGCGCCGTGCTGTAGACCCAGGCATCGCAAGCGCTCGGATAAAAGTACCCGTAGTAGTTATTGATAAGGGCCGAGATGTAGCACTCGGGATCCTTTTTGAACATCTGGGCCCACACCTCAAAATAGGCGTCGATGTCCTCCTGCGAGGCATACTCATTAAAGCAGTTCTTGACGGCATCGGACTTGTCGGGATTGTACCGACGACCGAGGTTCTCGTACTTGAGGACGCGATCGATTACAGCGCGCTCCTCGTCGGTCACCAAGCCATCGCAAGGAGCCTCCACGACGGTACCGTCCTCCTTAACCGTGGGATTGACACCCGAGTTAAGGCCGTCGTGTTTTTGCACAAATCGCGCCGTCTGCTGGAACGGAATCGAAAGCACCTCGCGCTTGGAGCCGGGCGTGATATCGTGCGCCGGCATAAAGACCTTGGTGAAGTACATATTGGAGGCAAGGCAGAGCGCCAGTACCGCAAGTACGCCAACCCAGCGCAGGCGCGGCACGCGAAGCGCGGGCGCAGCACCGGTCTGCCTGGCAGCATGACAGGCCGCGTGCACGTCCCAGGCGCAAAACGCCGCCGCGATCACGCATGCCGCCAGCGGGAACACCAGGCCGCCGTTACGCAAAAACGTGGAACCCATGGCACCCAGGGCGAGCAGCAACCAGTCATGGCGCGCAAAGAGCACGGGCTCGGGCTCGCCCACCCGCTCAACATTCATATCGCGACGAGGCAGGCCGCAAGCCACGAGCTTAACGGTCTGCACCAGTAGCAGCAAAAACGCGTCGGCAAAGAGCACGTCTTTGGTGAGCAGCGCCGCGTAGTTGGAGAACATCGGCATAAACGCAAAGAACAGCAGCGCTATACCGCGAATGGGCATGCCGACGCCAAACTTTCGCAGCGACGAGATGGAATACGCCATGCACGCGGCGGTAATCAAAAATTGTGCGCAGGTATAGATAATGAGGCCCGCGTTGGCGCTGTTGAACAGAGATAGGCCCAGCTGCACGCACGAGCCGATGATGGCCGTGTGGACGACGGGGTGATGCCCGTTGAGCAGCACATTGGGGTTGAGCAGGCGCAAGTAGTCGCTCGTGCCGTTGGGATAGTTGAACCACTGGCGAATCTGCGCGCCCGTGTCTCCCATAAAGAGTCCAGGCAGCGAGGCGATAAGTGTTGGCGCCCAAGCAATTACGAGCACTAGAAAGGGACCTGCGAAGGGATGCGTCGAGAGCACGCTGTGGGCTACGCGCCACACGCGGCCAAAGTGGGCCTCCGAAAACGGAATGCGACGGGAGCTCAGCCAGTTGAGGCACTCAAAGGCCAGGTAGAAGGCAACGACCGCCAAGAGCATCCAGCCCGCGCCGCTAATCCAGGCGCAGACGATGCGCGCTTTGTCGCCGAGCACGATCTCGGCCGAGTCGGTGAGATCGTAGCTGCGGCCGAACACCATGCAGATGGCAAAGAACAGCGAGGGCAGGATTACCGAGGGGCGCCAGGCATCGCCGCGACCAAAAAATACGTAGCGAAACGGCAGCGTGAGCAGGCAGGCAAGCGCGAGCAGCATGACCGCGTCGGTGTGGCCGGCAAACGAGAGGAGCACCTCGTAGCACACGTACAGCATGCCCGAGGCCTGCGGATCGATTGCCAGGACCGCATTGCTCGACACCGGGGCGGGGTCGATGGAAAACGCCGTGGTCGCCAACAGCGCAAGCATAAATGCAATGAACGTCTGCTTGGCGGGATAGCGCTTAAACCAGACGATGCGGGCGGCGTCGCGCGCGGCTGTTGTGGAGAGGTCGGGATCCTTCACAGTCCAAATAGCCTTTCTAGAAACCCGCCAAAAAGGGACAGGTTTATTTTGGCAGGTTTTATCTGGGGAAACGTTACGGTTCTGTCATCGTTGCCCAGTGAACCACATCAAAGGTGCCTGTCCCCTTTGTGGTGGTTAGGCGTCCAGGTAGACGCGCTGGGGGCGGTTGCGGTGTCGGGCGAAGATGATGAGCGCCAGGCCTGCGATTACAAGCGGCAGGCTCAGTAGCTGGCCCATGGTGATGACGCCGCCCAGCAGATAGCCCAGTTGCGCATCGGGCACGCGCACGAACTCGACGAGGAAGCGGACGATGCCGTACCCCATCACAAACACGCCCATAAACGTGCCTTGGGGCAGCAGCGGTTTTTTACGGCTGAGCACCTGCAGGATGCAAAAGAGCACGATGCCTTCGAGAAACGCCTCGTAGAGCTGTGAGGGATGACGCGGCATATCGCCCGCGGTACCACCAAAGACCACGCCCCAGGGCAGATCGGTCGGTTTACCCCACAGCTCACCGTTGACGAAGTTGGCGCAACGACCCAGGCACAGGGCCAGCGGGGCGCCGATGACGGCAAGGTCGGCGATGGTCCATGCATCGAGTTTGTACATGCGGCACACGATGATGCCTCCCAGAATGCCGCCGACCAGACCGCCGTGGAAGCTCATGCCTCCCTCGTTGGTAGCAAAAATCTCGAGCGGGTGGGCCCAGTAGTAGCCATCACCGTAAAAGACGACGTAAAACAAGCGCGCACCGATGATGAGGCCAAAGACCGCACCGACCACGACGCTCGTCAGGTCATCAATCGTGATATTGAAACCCCAGCGGCGCTGCGTGCGGTACATAACGACCGCCGTAAGCGTGGCGCCGACCACATAGGCCAGACCATACCAGTAGATCGTGATGGGGCCCGCCGAGATCGCGACGGGATCAAGCATATGGTAGAGGTCGTTGAGCATATCGATCCCCCTGCTCCCTACATACAAATGCGGCCGCGGGCCTTGCGCTCGCAGCCGCATATCTGGGCGTAACGTCTATGCGGAGCATGACGTCCGCAGCTTTCGCATCTTAGAACGGCGCGTACTCGTCGTACAGGTCGTCGGTCTCGCCAGAAGCATTGACCTGCTCGACGCGGGTAACGCCGGGCACGTGCTCCTTCAGGATGCGTTCGATACCCATGGACAGGGTCAGCGAGCTCATGGGGCAGCCGGCGCAGGCGCCCTGCAGCTCCAGCTTGACGACACCCTCGTCGTCGACACCCACATACTCCATATCGCCGCCGTCGGCCTGCAGGTTGGGGCGGATCTCTTCAAGAACCTTCTTAAGCAGCTCTTCGTTAACAGCCACAGGGGCTCCTTTCTCACAATAACGCGGGCACGCCCGCGGACAGGGGCTATGTTACTACAGCCATGTACCCGCTTAGGCGCCAGCCATGCGCGCGGACACGACTTTCACGAGCAGTCAATTTGGGACGGGGCTCTTTTAGCTGTTTTGTCGCCAGCTAGCGTTGGCACGCGCTACTGCTGAGCCCGCTCCCCGGTACCAATATGGACATCGACGATAACCTGGCGGTAGCTGATGCCGCAGGAGTCGAGGATGCGGCGGCTGATGCGGCCGTCGTCGGTATCGGCGTACTTGTTGTCCAGGTAGACAACCTCGCCCACGCCCACCTGCGCAAGAATCTTGGCGCAGTCGTGACACGGGAACAGCGTGACGTAGACCGTGGAACCCTCAAGGTCTTTGAGCGAGCCGCGGTAGTTGAGCACGGCGTTGGCCTCGGCATGCACTACGTAGTTGTGCTTATCCTGCAACGGGTCGTCACTCGTGCCCCACGGGAAAAAGTCGTCGTTGAGCGCCGAGGGCGTACCGTTGTAGCCCACCGAAAGGATGCGGTGGTTGGTGTTGGCGATGCACGCGCCCACCTGCGTGTTGGGGTCCTTACTGCGGCGCTGCGCGGCGATGGCCACGCTCATAAAGAACTCATCCCAGCTAATAACGTCGCGGCGCTTGCCCGACGCGGTTTGATGAAGATCGTCCGACATGCCAGACACCTCCGTAATCGCAATAGTTTGACCTATTGTAGCAGGTGAAAAGTGGGGCATTCGTCCCACCAGCCCCTCGCCCTACGCGCGGCGGGGCTTTTGGTTGATGTGGTAAAGCTCGGCGAGACCCCGCAGCGTCAACGCGTCATCGACCGTCAGGCTATGACCGACAAGGGCCGCAAGCGCCTCGGCATCGTCGCCGGTAATGACGATGGGCACATCGCCCTCCCCCGCCGCCTTGGTCGCTCGCATCTCGGCGAGCACCATGTCGAGCATGCCGTCGATGCGGGCCACCTCGCCCAGAACCACGCCCGAGCGCATGGCCTCACGCGTGTTGCGGCCGATGACATGCGTCGGCGCCGAGGGCTCAACCTGAGGCAGGCGCGCCGCAGCGGCCGAGAGCGAACGGGCGCCGAGCGCCAGCCCCGGCGCGATAACGCCGCCGACAAAGGTGCCGTGCGCGTCGATGACCTCGATATTGGTCGTCGTGCCCAGATCAATCACGATGCACGGCGAGCCGTAGACGGCGCGGGCCGCCACGGCATCGGCGATGCGGTCGGGGCCAATCTCGGCCGGGTCGTCGTAGTGCACGGGCATGCCGGTCTTAAGTCCCGGCCCCACGGTGAGCACGCGCCCCGTGCAGGTACGGGAAAGCGCCGCCTTCCACGGACGCTCGAGCGCCGGAACCACGCAGCTCAGGACGGCAGCCGCGGGCACAAGTGTACCCGGCATGCCCGCATCGGCCGCAAGGGCGCCCATGACCTGCACGAGACGCATGCGAGCCTCGTCTGCTGTGATGCGCGCCGGCGTGGTTATCTCGCACGTCGCAAGCGGACATTCCTGCGCCGCGGCCGAATCCTCGGCAAAAAGGCCAAAGCGAATGAACGTGTTGCCCACGTCGACCGTCAATATATATGCGCACCCATTAAGCATCGTCGGCGCTCCTTTCGTCTGCCCAGCAGTATATCGCCTACCCAGACCAGTCAGTCCGGGCAGCTAATTTGGGACGGGGCTTTTTTAACTACCCTGGAACCTCGACTTGACGCGGGTAGTTAAAAAAGCCCCGTCCCAAATTAGCTACCTTGCGGCTATACTGGTGCGCGGTCGTGCGCGAGCTCACGCGGCGGCCCTTGGTAACCCGACTTCCCGCGCCGTATCCGTAGCGACGCTCCCGGGGGAAGCGGATATACGCAAAGGAGTTATATATGAGCAATCCCTCGAACCGCGCCTCGATGCGCGGGCAACTCACGCTGCGCGGCGTCGTCATCGGCGTCCTTGGCTGCGTGATTATCACGGCAAGCTCGGCCTACACCGCGCTCAAGATGGGCGCACTCCCCTGGCCGATCGTCTTCGCTGCCGTCATCTCGCTGTTCTTCCTTAAGCTCATGGGCAACGCCAGCCTCAACGAGGCCAACGTCACCCACACCATCATGTCCGCAGGCGCCATGGTCGCCGGCGGTCTGGCGTTTACCATCCCGGGCGCCTGGATGCTGGGCTATGCCGACCAGATCAGCTGGCTCGACATGTTTATCGTGGCACTCGCCGGCACTATCCTGGGTCTGCTGGCCACGGCACTCATCCACCGTCACTTTATCGTGGACGCCGCGCTGGAGTTCCCCACCGGCAACGCCGCAGCTCAGACCCTGCGCGCCACCGAGGCCGGCGGCAAGACTGGCAAGCAGCTCTTTGGCTCCATGGCCATCGCCGGCATCTACAGCGTGCTTCGCGACGCCCTGGGCGTGGTGCCCAGCATGCTGTGCACGCTCAATATCCCCGGCGTGACCTTTGCCATCTACAACTCGCCCATGTTGCTCTCCGTCGGCTTTTTGGTGGGCTTCGCCCCCGTCGCTTTCTGGTTTGCCGGCGCGCTGCTGGGCAACTTTGGCATCATTGTCGGCGGCACCGCTGCCGGCCTGTTCGATGTTGTGACCGCACAGGGCATCGTCAAGTCCCTGGGTATGGGCCTTATGATGGGCTTTGGCGTCGCCGTCGTCCTTAAGGACATCCTGCCGCAGGTCGCCGGCATCGTCCGTGGTCTTGCCGCCGACAGCTCCACCGACACCGACGAGCAGTCGCTCATCTCGGGCTCCCTTAAGCTCGACGCCGGCATCATCGGCCTGGGCGCTGCCGCCATCGCCGTCATCATCGCCATCGCGCTCGACCTTGGCCCCGTTCCGGCCGTCATCGTCACGCTGTTCACCTTTGTCACCACCATCATGAGCGCGCAGAGCTGCGGCCAGACGGGCATCGACCCCATGGAGATCTTTGGCCTCATCGTCATGCTCATCGTGGCAGCCTGCGCTCAGATCGCTCAGGTCAAGCTGTTCTTTATCGCCGGCATCGTTGCCGTGGCGTGCGGCCTTGCGGGCGACGTCATGAACGACTTTAAGGCCGGCGCCGTGCTGGGTACCAACCCGCGCGCGCAGTGGATCGGCCAGGCCATCGGCGGCATCGTGGGCGCCCTGGTCGCCGCCGCCGTCATGGTCGCGCTCGTTACCGCCTATGGGCCGGACGCCTTTGGCCCGGACAAGAGCTTTGTGGCCGCACAGGCAAGCGTCGTCGCCACCATGGTCTCGGGTATTCCGAGCGTGCCGTGGTTCGTGGGCGGCTTTATCGCCGGCATCGCCATGTACTGGCTCGGTATTCCGGCCATGATGATCGGCCTGGGCGTGTACCTGCCGTTCTACATGTCGCTTACGGCCTTCCTGGGTTCCTGCGTTAAGCTCGCCTACGACAAGTGGGCCGCTCACCGCGACGCCACAGCCGGTCTTTCGGACGAGGAGAAGGCCGCCAAGGACGCCGCCTTCCAGGAGCAGGGCTTGGTCGTCGCCAGCGGCCTGCTCGGTGGCGAGTCCATCGTCGGCGTTATCCTGGCGTTTATCTCTGTTGGCCTGAGCCTGCTGGGCTAAGCCGAGCAACTGCTCGTCGGCAATCATATTGCCTACGGCTTGCCCGGTCGTCAGCTTTGCGGCTGCCGACCGGGCGTTTTAATGTCGATACAGAGAAAGGCCGGCGTGCTGTGTATGACAGCGCGCCGGCCTTATTGGTTGAGATATCGAAGTGGCCTCACGACAAGCCACAGTTCATCGCGAGGTCGACACTCAAAATGCTACATCTGCTTGCGACGACGATCACCCAGCGTCACGCCCGCGGCTACGAGCGTCACACCGCCGATGACGAAGACCTCGCCCGCGAGCTCGGAGTTGTCACCCGTCTGGGCGAGCGCACCATCCGCGGCCTGCTTCTTGGCAGCGGGGGCCTTTGCAGCGGCCTGCGCAACCTGGGGCTTAGCCTGCGGCTCGGCCTTGGGATGATACTTGTCGTACTCGGCCTGTGCGGCTGCCAGGGCATCCTTGGCGTCATTAAGCTCTGCAAGCGCGGCGGCATAGGCATCGTTGGCATCGGACAGCTTGGCATCGGCGTCGGCCTCGGCCTGTCTCAGACCCGTCTCGGCGTCAACGGCGGCCTTATAGCGAGCATAGGCAGCACCGAGCTTGGGCAGCTGATTTCGTGCCGTCCAGCCCGCGCTAAATACCGTTACGCCCGCGTCAAGGGAAGCCTCATGATCGACGTGCTCAAGATCGGCCTGAAGAGCCCGATCAGCCTCAAGCTCGGTCTGGGCATCGGCGATGGCCTTTTTGGCGTCCTCGACTGCCTGGTTGGCGGCATCGAGCTGATCCTGGGCAGCGTTCACGCTGGCGACAGCAGCTTTATGGGCTGCCTCGGCGTTATCAAGCGCCTTCTGAGCATCGGCGTAGCGCTGGAATGCGACGTTCGCGGCGTCGAGGGCCGTCTGGGCAGACGTGACCTCCTGCTGTGCGGCGGCAAGCGCCTGCTTCTTGTTGGTGACCGCTTGCTGCGCATTCGAGAGGGCCGTTGCCGCGGCAGTCGCTGCGGCCTTGGCGTCGTCAACGCCAGCCTGGGCAGTGACGTCGGCCTTCTTGGCCTCGTCAAGCGTGCCCTGCTTGTTCGTAAGATCCGTGTTGGCCGCATCGCGCTTGTCGGTAAGATCCTTGACCGAAGCGGTGGCGTCGCCATACGCCTCGTTGGCCTGATCGGACTTTGCCTTGGCGGCATCGTAGTCGCCCTGTGCCTTCGCCTTGCGGGCGGAAGCCTTGGAGGCGTTCGTCTGGCAATCGGCGAGCGCCGCGTTGGCCTTGTCGAGAGCAGTCTGAGCAGCGGCGGCTTCGCTCTTGGCGGCGTCGAGATTTGCCTTAGGAGTTTCGATGTCAACATTCTTCAAATTGACATCGGCAGCGTCATATGCCGCCCTAGCTATAGCGGTAGCCTCTTGCGCAGCTTCATAGTCGCCCTTGGCAGCAGCGACGTTTTCGTTCGCTTCGTTCGCGGCGCTTTTAGCAGCATTGAGGGATGTCCCCGCGGAACCAAGCGCATCGTGCTTCGCATCGCGCACCTTCTGTGCCGCCGCAAGTTGATTTTGCAGCTCCGCCAACTGTGCCTTCTGCGCAGCGGTACCGCCGGCATGATAAACAGAGTCCACGTACGTGTTTACCAGGTTTTTGAACTCATCGACCGTAAAATCGCCCTCGGCCCAGTTGCCCTGATAAATTGAAACAGGGAAGGGCTCGCCATCGTCATCGGGCGTTGAGCGGTTGCCATCCTTACCATAGCCAACGGCAAACCCAAAGGAATTGGTGCCCGGATTAATGAAGTTCAGGTAATGACCAATCTCGTTGAAGTTGCGAACGCCTTTGTCATACTCACGTTTTTCCGCAGTGTACCAACCGATGAATGGCCACTCAGCACTACAATCGTCTTCGTTGTCGTAGGCCCATTCCCAATCTTCAGGATTATTCGACCCCTTATAAGCGCCGGCACCCATAGCAAGGTTTTCGCTATAAGACGAATAATCGCCCTCGCCGCTTTCCGCCGCGTGGCCCCAAACATTCGACGAATAGCAAACATCGAGCGCCGACTGCGCCATAGAGACAATGCTGACCTTCATGTCACTCAGGCCGTTTGCGCGACGAATTCCGTTGACCGCATTCATGTAGGTCAAGGTATTCTGCAGATTCACGAGCGAAAAAGCGTTGTCAGCGTCAGACGCATCCAAGTTGACATAGTCGTCATACCACGCCACCTTGCTAGCAGACCCATCAAGTAACTTCGCCGCATTACTCGCGTTGGCACGCTGAGCATCAGTAAACGATGTGCTACTTGCGATGTGATTCATAAAGCCAAGCAGGCCCGCCTTGACAGCATCCGTATCCACCTTCATGTTTGCTTTTAGCTCAGAAATCTGCTGCTCAAGAGCTTTGACGTTTGCGCTGGCCGTGCTGTATTCATCATTCGCTTTGTTGTAGTCGCTAGTAGCATTCTCAAGAGCACTTTTCTTCTGCTTTGCGACCTCTGCCAAATGATTGTACTCGGCAAGCTTGTCGGCCTCGGTCTGCTGGGCCTGCTCGTATGCCGTCTTCGCGGCGTCGCGCTTGCTGGCGGCGGCGTTGCACTCCTTGCTTGCCGCATCGTATGCAGACTGGGCAGACGCCACAGCGGCGTTGGCAGCGGTGGCGCGCTCCTGCGCGGCAGCGACAGCAGCCTGGGCGGTCTGCAGATTCTCCTGTGCGGCCGTATCGGCAGTCGTCGCAGCTTCGAGTTCCGCTTGCGCGGCCTTAAGCTCGCCAGTGGCAGCGACCTTAGCAGCCTCGAGCGCGTTCAGGTCGACGCCCGTGCCCGAAGTGGCGGCATTGAGCGCAGCCTGAGCCTGATCCAGCTTCTTCTGAGCGTTGTCGCGTGCGGTGGTTGCGGTGACAAGGGCAGCGGCGGTCTGCTGCTTCTTGTCCTGGGCAGTCGTCACGGCCGCCTCGGCGTCAGCCTTTGCCTGCTCAGCCTTGGCAGCGACAGTCTTGGCGGCCTCGTACTCGCCCTCAGCCGCCTTTACATCGGCATTCGCCGCATTGAGCTTGGCCTGCGCGTCTTCGACAGCCTTCTTGGCGGCCTCGTACTCGTCCATGCCCATGTCCTTGAGCTTGGCCTGGGCATCCTCGAGGGCCTTCTTGGCGTCATCGCGCTTTGCCTTGGCATCCTTGAGCGCCTGAGTCTTGTCCGCAACGCTCTTATTGGCCTGGTCGAGCTGGCTGTTCAGATCGCCCAGCTTCTTCTGCTGCTGTTCGGCCTTGTCAACAGCGTCCTTAAGCTCGTCGATCTTCTCCTGCAGCGCCGCAACTTCTGCCGCATTCTGCTCGGCCGCGTTATCGGTCACGGCCTGCGAAGCCTGGTTCTTTTGCTGCTGAGCCTGCTTTTGCGCCTGACCTGCGGCATCGGCCTTCTTTTGAGCCGCATCATAGGCCGCCTTGGCAGCCTCAAACTGCTTCGCCGACTCCTCGGCCAGTTGCTCCGCTGTTTTCGCAACTGCCTGGTTACCGGCGACAACGGTGTTCTCGATGGGGCTTTCGCCCTTTACCGTACCGGTGGTGTCACCGGCTGGCGCGGCAATTGCCGCCAGCGGCGACATAAGCGGCTGGGCGATGAGGCCCGCCGTCAAAACGGTTACGACGGCGCGGTTGGCGACACCCCTCACGTTGACGGTCTTGGCCGGAGACGAAAGATGCTTTGGACTGTACTTTGCCATGTTGTGCTCCCTTCGACACAACGCGAATTGCGTTACCGCGAATATAGGGCCGCAATTTTCGGTCTTTGTTGCGCAACAATGCGGACAGCCTGCCGATTCGGTTGTTCAACAGCTTTCAACACATTTCCGTCATATATGTAGTTGTGATTGGAGCATATTGCGGGGTGTCACTGGACGCGGGGAAGCTGTCCAGTCGACCTTGCCCCATGCCACGGCATCCGTTTTGCCTGTCCCGGTGTAGAGTAATACCAGCAAGCACGACGTGGCCCGTGCCGGAACGAGGAGAACATGGAACTCGACAAGCAACAGATCAAGCGACTGCGCGAACGCCATCACCGGCGCCACGGCATCCGCCCCGCCCATAGCGAGGCCATGGAGAACGCCGCCCGCTTCCTTAAGCAGGCGTTCAACATTCGCGAGGGTCGCGCGCCCTATCACGTGATTCGCAAGCGCTTTGTAAACGGGGCGCGCCTGACCGGCTCGCACCTATGCATCCTCATCATCGCCATGCTCATCGCGAGTATCGGACTCGATATCGACTCGGGCATCGCCATTGTGGGCGCTATGCTCATCTGCCCGCTCATGGGCTCGGTCCTTGCCATGGCATACGGCATCGCCACGCTCGACCGCGAGATTACCGTCGAGGCCATCGCCGGCTTGGCGCTCCAAATGGCATTTTGCCTGGTCACATCCACGTTGTACTTCAAGCTCTCGCCCCTTAGCACCACCACGGCCGCCATCATCGACAACTCGACGCCCACCGTCTGGGACCTTGCCGTCGCCCTCGCCGGCGGCTTTGCGGGCGGGCTGGGCAACTCGCGCGATCAGGAGCCCGCCACGCTTATCGCCGGCGTGGCCGTGGCGACCGCGCTCATGCCGCCCCTTTGCGCAGCGGGTTATGGCATCGCCATCGCAAGCGGATCGCTGTTTCTTTCGGCACTCTACGAGTTTGGCATCAACGTGGTCTTTATCGCGCTGGCGGCCGAAGCCGTGCTGCTTCTTTTGCGCGTGCCGCTCAAACGTGACCTCAACGGCGACGGCGTCGTAACCGCCGAGGAAGACGCCGAGGTTGACGAGCTGTCACGCAAAGTGCGCCGCCGCATTGTTGTGGGCACGGTGATCTTTGCCATCCCCTGCATCGTTATGACCGCGGGCTCCATTGGCTCGGCGCAGGCCGGCGTGCAGGACGGCTACGGCGTCACCGAGACCACGCGCGAGCTCGGCGCGGTGCTGCCGGGCTTTAAGGATTACACCGTCGCCGTCGAGACTTCGGCCACCGAAGGCGACGAGGAGGGCATCGTCGAGCGCGAGATTGTCGCCCATGTGACGACGAGCGAGAGGCTCGGGGCACACGACCGCCACGTCGCCCGCAAACTCATCGACCTCAACGTGCCCGAACTCGACCGCGTGGAGTTCGATGTGAAGTGATGCGGGTACTGAGCGGATCGGCGCAGGCACGGGGACCACGCAAGCGCCGGGCTACAGCTCGTACTTGTACACGCGGTAGATGTACTTTTCGGCTTCCATCTCGTAGGTGGCGATGGGCAGTCCGTAGCGATCGTACTCGGTAAAGGTCTTGGTCTGGCCCGATGCCACGAGCATGCTGTTCGAATTGCCAACGCGCTGCGCGCTGCTCACGTAGCCCGAGAACGGCGCCGCGATCTGCTCCCGGAGTTCGTAGGTGCGCGCGGTCTCGTCCACCGTAAAGATGCGCCCAAACGAATGCGTGCCCTTGCTGTAGTCGGTCACCACCGCGGCACCCAGCTGGCCCCAGTCAAACTTGGGGTAGCTCTCGGCCGCGCCAAAGTTGTTGTCGTACAGAAGCACCTGGTAGCGGCCGGTTGTTACCGTATCGGAGCTCGGCAGATAGGTCACGCTGTGCTGGCCCGCGTTGAGCGAAAAATCGCCTTGGGCCTGCAGCAACTTGTCTTCGAAGCCCGAACCAGCCCAAAAATCGGGCGATCCCATGAGCCAATCAACCGTGGGCGTGCCGTAGATGTCGGTGAGCTTGATAACCGTCGAGGTCTCGCGCGAGCTGAGCAAGACAGTGCCGCCGCCGAGCCACTGGATCGTGTTGATATGGATCCAATCCAGGTCGCCGTCTTGTGCCACTTTGGCACTCGCCTTGAGGTCGGGAAAGATGTCACCCAGGTCCACGACGAGGGAAACATCGCCCGTTGTCACGTCGATTTTAATGATGAGGTCCTCGACGTTGACGCGCTCGCCTTTATCCTTGTCGGCCGCACGGTCGACGTCCAAGTCGGCCTCGGAGCCGGCATGGCTCGCCAGCACCAGCAGGTTGCCGTCGTCATCGAAGGCATAGTCGTGATGCAGCTCGTAGTCGCCGGTGCTCCAGACGTTTACCACCTGGCCGATGGCGTTGATCTGAGCCATCTTGGTAGTCGAGACGCTCATGATCATGCTGCCGTCGCCCGGGAACAACAGGCGGTGGCTGCGGTAACCGATGATCAGCACCTCGCCGCGAATCTGGCCCGCGTTGTCGTAGAGGTACATGAAGTCGAGCTTGGACGAGTCATTGCCCAGGATGGTAAAGAGGCCATCGGCAAGCGGCGTGTTGGACTCCCCCGCCGTAACGGCGAGGCGCTCTTCCTCCTCGCCCTTGAGCGCCGACGTTTTGACGGTAAACGTCGAGGTGCGGCTGCTGCCATCTTGCGCGGTGCAGGTGAGGGTCACAGTGTTCTTATGACCCGGGATAAGGCCGATGACCTTGAACTCATGCTCCGTTGCCAGCGTGTCGCCGCCGCGGGGCGTGCGGGAGAAAGCCGCAACTTTGGGGGAATCGCTGGTCTTTTTGCGGCCGGCGACCTCGTAGGAGACGGTCACGGGATCCGCTGTTGCAAAGCGCACGTAGCAGCTCAGGGTATCGGTGCCAAAGGGATCGGCTTTGACGAACGGGGTCGTTTCGTCATAGCTGCCTGCGGCGTACTCGGCATCGAGCTGGTCTTTGATGGCCGCCTGCTTCTCGACGTTGTAGGTTGCGGCAATCTGCTTGTGGACCTTCTTCTGCTCGTCGGTGAGTTCGGTATCCGTGGAGGATGAGTTGCTCGCATCGGCTCCGGTAACAGAGCAGCCCACAAGCCCCGCGCCCGCCAGTGCCAGCGCACCTGCCGCGCCCGTAAGGGCTGCGCGACGCGTGAGCAGCCAACTGGTTTTGTTGTTCACCCTCGAATCGTCACCATCAAAGAATGTCATTGCTGTCGTTTCCTTCATGTGCTGGGCGTTTGCCGCTTTGTGTCCAATATGGCTCGCAGCTTAGCAAACGCCCCTTAATGCAAGCTTAGGCTTGCGACAGCGCGGGGCCGTGGCCGCGATGGCGCTCGATCCAGTCCACAGCAAAGTCGACGAGCTCGCGTTGGCGCATAAAGCGGATTATCCCGTTACCGAGAGGCGCCGCGTGAACCGTGCATTCACGCTCAAAAGCAGCGCCGATCTCTTCGAAGTCCCCGCCATCGACAAAGAGCGTGCGGTACTCCTTCCACACGCGCTGGCCGTTTTCCATGATCGCGCTGTGCTCCACGCAGTCGTGCTTTCCCGGGTATTGTGCACGGGCATCGGCTAAATGAAGGGATGTGTTCTTGTCGTAGCCCACGCCCACGAGCAGCACATAGCCGTCCAGGTCGTACAGGCGCGCGATGGGCGACCCGTCGCCAAAGATGTTGCTCAGGTCGTGATTCTCCGTCAGGAACTGAGCACGTGGGCCGTTTGCCGCCACCGAACGCGCCGGGTGGTCGCTACGGAGCGTACCCGGCCACGTCCGGAACATCTCGGCAACGGCCCCCATCGTATTGGTGGGCGTGATGCGTTTGTCATAAGCTGGCCAGTTATCGCGAATCAGCTGCCACCACTCTTGCGGTTCTTGCCAATGGACGCCGCTTGCCGGATCCAGGTTTTTCCACGACTGCGTCGGCATCATGATAGTGCCGGTCTCGCCCACCGTCTGGAGCAGCGCCTCGATAACCGGTTGCGCGCCGCCGCATACATATCCGAGGGAGCTGAGCGAGCAATGGACCATGACCGTCTGCCCCGAGCGCATGCCAACGGCAGAAAGCGCATCGAGGATATCCTGCTTGAGTACGATTTGTCGGTCCATTGCCGCTCCTTTCTATTTCTGGGTCCATCTTCCCACTGTTGGCGGCCGAAAATGATCTGTTTTCCTCCGTCCCCGAGGGATCATTTTTTAGTACTTGAAGAAGCCCTCGCCTGAGCTTTCGCCTAGCTTGTCTTCGTCGAGCATCTTCTTGAGGACGGATGCCATGGCCTTAAAGTTATAGGGCATCATCATCTTTTTGAGCAGCGGACTCACCAGACCCGGGACCTTTTGATACTGCATGACGATGTTGTAGGCCGTCTGGATGCCCACGGTATCGAACACCCGGAACGGGCCCTTGGGGGCACCGGTGCCGCGCGTCCATGCGAGGTCGATGCTCTTGGGGTCGCTCACGCCCGAGACATACAGGTCAAGGCCCGAGAGCAGCCACGGCACCAGCATGGAGTTAAGCAGGTAGCCGTTCTTTTCCTTGTTGACGGGCAGTGCCAGCATGCGGATGTCGTTGGCAAAGTTGACGAGCTCATCGAAGTAGCGCTTGTCGGTTTGGTCCTGGGCCATGACCTCGGTCATGTTGTTCTTCCAGATGGAGTTGGCAAAGTGCAGCGACAGGTACTTCTCGGGGCGGCCGGTGTACTTGGCAAAGGTGCTCGGCAGCAGCGTGGAGGAGTTGGTCACGACGACGGTCTTTTGCGGCAGGACCGGGGCGAGCTTCTTGTAGAAGTCGATCTTTGCCTGGGTGTCCTCGGCCATAGACTCGATGACCAGGTCGGCGTCAGCAACGGCCTTGGCGAGGTCGAGCTCCAGTTTAAGCGTGGAGTAGGCGCGCTCGACGGCGGCGAGCGCCGCATCCTTGTCGAAGGGTTTGTCGCTATCGGCGATGCCGGCGCACCACTCGCCCGTGCCGTCCGCCATGCCCTCGATGGCTGCGATGTACTCCTCGCGCACATGGTCGATCTTGGGCTGGGTGCGGCCGATGCTACCCTCGCTGCGCAGCCAAATCGTTACGTCAAAGCCGCAGAAGGCAGCCTGGAAGGCAATCTGGCTTCCCAGCACGCCGCCGCCGGCAACGCAAACAGTCTTGTAGCTCATAGGAACAGTCCTCTCTTACGTAATTCCATAGATGTGCATTTATTCAACCGTATGGAGGCTACGAGTCAGAGGTGGGTTCTATAAACGGACGCTTTTACGCGGCGAACGGCTACACCTGTTCATTATCTCAGGGTTTCGGAGCCGGCTTTTGGTGTCGTTGGGGCATCGTTTTCGGAAGTGCGGGGAAAAATCGAGCCTCCCCGACCAGACCGGCTTTTTTGACAACAAAACCGCAGGTCACAAGAGTCCAAAAGAGCGGTGTGCTCGGGGGTTTCGAGTTTTTCCCCGCACTTCCGAAATCAAGGCTCGCAGAGGACAACCGCAAGACCATTTACGCAACATATGTCCAACAAAAACGGGTGGTAGCCGGCACGGCTACCACCCGTTTGTCTTATATCCGGCTCGAAGTAGGCCAACTACTTCTTGATGCCGCGTCCTAGGCGCTTGGCGACCGATGCCACGGCCTCCTCGCTCACCGAGTCACAGCTCACGCAGCCGTCGTGGGCACGCATCTGGCCGGTAACCTCGTCCATCGCGAGCGGCGCCACCTTCTCGAGCTTAAAGCCCTTGCCGGCGCGCATGTTTTCCTTCGCCACGCTGATCATGAGCTTAATGCGGTTGAGCTGGTTGACCTCGGACGCACCCGGGTCGTAGTCCACCGCGACGATGTTGCTCTCGGGGTGCTGACGGCGCAGCTCCTTGATGACGGCCTTGCCCACCACGTGGTTGGGCAGGCAAGCGAAGGGCTGCGTGCAGATGATATTGGGCGCGCCATGGTCGATCAGGTCGAGCATCTCGGCCGTGAGCAGCCAGCCCTCGCCCATGTTGTTGCACACCGAAAGCACCGTACGGGCCTTGTCAGCCATGGTGCCAATGCGCTCGGGTGCCTCAAAGCGCTCGGACTTCTCGAGCAGCTCCTCCACCGGTGTGCGCATCCAGTCCACCAGCTTAATGAGCGCCTGCATGCTAGCGCGCGTGGTGGCAGAGCTTCCCAGCTCGTCCTTCTGCAGCTCGGCATTGCTCATGGAGTACAGGAAGAAATCGAGCAGACCCGGCACCACGGCCTCGCAGCCCTCGCGCTCGATGACATCGACCACGTGGTTGTTGGCCGTGGGGTGGAACTTGACCAGGATCTCGCCGACCACGCCCACGCGTGGCTTGGTGCTCTCGCCCACAAGCGGCATGGTGTCGAACGCGCGGATTGCCTCGCGCGCAAGCTTGGTGTAGTTGTGCCTGTTGAACTTAGGCGCCAGCTTGCGGGCGCGCGCCATGTACTCCTCGTAGAGCGCGTTGGCGGCACCGGGCGTAGCCTCGTACGGGCGGCAGCGATAGAGCATTTGCATCATCACGTCACCAAAGAGTACCGCGTAGACCGCCTGCTTGAGCAGCGCCGGCGTAATCTTAAAGCCGGGGTTGTCCTCGCCAAGCGCCACGGCCGAAAGCGAGATCACGGGAATCTCGGGGTGGCCGCTCTCGCGCAGGGCCTTGCGGATGAGCGCGATGTAGTTGGTGGCGCGGCAGCCGCCGCCGGTCTGGCTGATGACCACGGCCGTCTTGGACAGGTCGTAGCGACCGCTCTCGATAGCCTCCATGATCTGGCCCGTCACCAGAATCGACGGGTAGCAGATGTCGTTGTTCACGTAGCGCAGGCCTGCCTCGACGGCGTCATGGTCGGTCGAGGGCAGCAGCTCTAAGTTGTAGCCGGCACCGCGGAATACCTCTTTGACCAGGTCAAAGTGGATCGGCGCCATCTGCGGGCACAGGATGGTGTAGCCCTCGTCGCGCATCTGCTCGGTAAAGGGCACCTTGGGCCATGCGGTCGATGCGCTCTCGCGCTGGGCCTCAAACGTGTACTTGCGACTCGCGAACGCGGGTGCATCCGTGGAGGGTGCCACCGGCGAGGCGTCGCCCTGCTCGTAGGCCTCGCCCGCGGCCGTGGCCTCGGCCAGACGCTCGGCCTCCTGATCCTTGAGTGCTGCCATGAGCGAGCGGATGCGGATGCGCGCGGCGCCCAGGTTGGACACCTCGTCGATCTTGAGCACGGTGTAGATCTTGCCGCTGGCCTCCAAGATCTCCTGCACCTGGTCGGTGGTCAGGGCGTCCAGACCGCAGCCGAAAGAGTTGAGCTGGATCAGGTCCAGGTCGTTGCGCATCGTCACAAAACGGGCGACGGCGTACAGGCGGCTGTGGTACATCCACTGGTCGACAACGCGAATCGGACGCTCAGGCTTTACCAGATGCGCGAGCGAATCCTCGGTAAAGACCGCAAAGCCAAAGCTCGAGATAAGCTCGGGCAGGGCGTGGTTGATCTCGGGGTCGTTGTGGTAGGGACGGCCGGCGAGCACGATACCGTGGCCGCCGTGGTCCTCGACCCACTTAAGGGCTTCCTCGCCCATGGTCTGGATGTCCTCGTGGAAACGAGCATCGGCCTCAAAGGCGGCGTTGACGGCGGCGTCGACCTCGGAGCGCGTGATCTTGGGTCCGCGCACGCGACCGCGACCGGCCTCGGCGTCGGCCACGCGGTCGACGGCGAGCACCTGGTACAAACGGCGCTTAAGCTCGGTCTTGTCGTGATACGGCACAAACGGGTACAGGAACTCGATGTTCTGCTCGCGGATCTCGTCGATGTTGAGCGCCAGCGCCGTGGGGTAGCTCATGACGATAGGGCAGTTGTAGCAGTTACCGGCAGTCGGATCCTCCTTGCGCTCCCAGCGCACACACGGCATCCAAATGAAGTCGACATCGCGGTCGATGAGGTTCATCACGTGGCCATGGCTCATCTTGGCCGGGTAGCACACGCTCTCGGACGGCATGGACTCGATGCCCGCCTGGTAGGTCTTTTTGCTCGACTGCTCGGACAGCTGCACACTAAAGCCCAGACGCGTAAAGAACGCATGCCAGAAGGGGTAGTTCTCATACATGTTGAGCGCGCGCGGAATGCCGACGGTGCCGCGCGGAGCCTCGTCGGGGCTTAGCACCTCGCGGTTAAAGAGCAGCTCGTTTTTCTTTTTGAAGAGGTTGGGGGCCTCGGTCTTTTGCTTTTTGTGACCGGCGCCCTTCTCGCAGCGGTTGCCGGTGATGAAGCGCCTGCCACCGCCAAAGTCGTTGACGGTGAGCTGGCAGTTGTTGGAGCAACGGCCGCAGCGGACGTGCTTTTGCGTCACGGTGAGGTGCGCGATGTCCTCAGCAGAGAGGATGGTCGAGACGCCATCGGCGCCGGCGCGATCGCGGGCGAGCAGGGCGGCACCGTAGGCACCCATGCAGCCGGCGATGTCGGGGCGCACGGCATGAACGCCGGTGAGCTGCTCAAACGCACGCAGCGTGGCATCGGACATAAAGGTGCCGCCTTGGACGATCACCTGGCTGCCAATCTCCTTGGGGTCGCGCAGCTTAATGACCTTGAACAGAGCGTTCTTGATGACGGAGTAGGACAGGCCGGCAGCGATGTCACCCACCGTGGCGCCTTCCTTTTGCGCCTGCTTGACGCGCGAGTTCATAAAGACCGTGCAGCGGCTGCCCAGGTCGACGGGGGCCTTGGCGTGGATGGCGGCGTTGGCAAACGCGCGCACGTCCATGTTCATGGACACCGCGAAGCTCTCGATAAAGCTACCGCAGCCCGACGAGCAGGCCTCGTTGAGCATGATGTGCTCGATCACGCCGTCCTTGACGCGCAGGCACTTCATGTCCTGGCCGCCAATGTCCAGGATGAACTCGACGCCGGGCAGGAACGCCTTGGCGCCGCGCAGGTGCGCTACGGTCTCGATCTCGCCGGAGTCGGCCTTGAGGGCCTCGATGAGCAGCGCCTCACCATAGCCCGTGGTGGTCACGTGGCCGATGGTGCAGCCGGCGGGGATGTGGTTGTAGAAATCGGCCATGATAACCTTGGCCGTGCCCAGGATGTCACCGTTGTTGTTGCCGTACCAGGTGTGCAGCAGCTGGCCGTCCTCGCCCACGAGCGCGGCCTTCATGGTGGTGGAACCGGCGTCGATACCAATGAACACGCGGCCGGTGTAGCCATCGAGCTTGCCCTTGGGGACGACCTCGGTGTCGTGGCGGTTCTTGAACTCGGCAAAGTCCTCGTCGGTGGCAAAGAGCGGATCCAGACGCTCGACCTCGGCACCCTGCGTGTCACCCAGGCTGTCAATGGCATCGATGAGCTGCGGGAATGTGCTGAGCTTGTTGGACTCGTGCGCCATGGCGGCGCCGCTCGCCACAAACAGGTGGGCGTTTTGGGGCACGATGCGGTGCTCCTCGTCCAGGTTGAGCGTGAGGTAGAAGCGGTGACGCAGCTCGGAGAGGTACTGCAGCGGGCCGCCCAGGAAGGCGACGTTGCCGCGGATGGGACGGCCGCACGCCAGGCCCGAGATGGTCTGGGTCACGACGGCCTGGAAGATGGAGGCAGCCACGTCCTCGGGGCGGGCGCCCTCGTTGAGCAGCGGCTGCACGTCGGTCTTGGCAAAGACGCCGCAGCGGCTGGCGATGGGATAGATGGTGGTGGCGTTGGCCGCGAGCTCGTTAAGGCCGCTCGCGTCGGTGTGCAGCAGGGTGGCCATCTGGTCGATGAAGGCGCCCGTGCCGCCGGCGCAGGTACCGTTCATGCGCTGCTCGATGCCGTTGTCGAAGTAGATAATCTTGGCATCCTCGCCGCCCAGCTCGATGGCGACGTCGGTAGCGGGGATGAGGGTCTCGACGGCGCGCTTGCTGGCGATGACCTCCTGGACAAACTCCAGGTCGAGCCACTGGGACAGCAAAAGACCGCCCGAGCCGGTGATGGCGCAGGTCATCTGGGCCGTCGGCAGCACGGTCGCGGCGCCCTCGAACAGGTCGCGCGCGCAGGCGCGAACATCGGTGTGGTGACGCTGGTACTTGGCGTATACGATTTGGTTGTCGTCGTTGAGCACGGCGAGCTTGACGGTGGTGGAGCCAACGTCGATGCCCAAGTGCAGGTTGCCGTGGGCGTTGTCGGGATTGAAGATTGCGCCTTCGGGAGCGGCTGCGGCGGTGGCGGCGGGCACGGGCTCAGCGGCATCGAACGCGGCCACGTCGGTCGGTGCGTCAGCTGCGGCTGCCTCCCCTGCTGCGTTCTTGGCCTCGGCAACTGCCTCAACGACCTTCTCGGCCGCCGCGGTCGCGGCCTTCTGCGCGGCGTCCGCCACGGCGGGCACGGCCTCGCGGGCGGCAGCGACCATACGGTCCTTAATGCCTTCGACGAGTTTGCTCATTGTCTCTCCTCTTAGTTGTTGGACTCGGCAGGCGCGGCGGTGTTGACCGCATCCTCGAGCTGCAGGTTCAATAGCTTCATGCCGTATTCCGGCACGTTGATATCGATAGGTTGGCCATACAGGTCGCCGGGGCGCACAAAGGCGATGACCGTCATGATGCGCGCCATGGTCTCGGGCGATTCCGCAAGCCCACGCTCGAACCAACGCTGGACCAGGCCGACCTCGGCGCTTACGACATAGGTGACGTAATAATCAAAGAACGTTCCCAGCGCCAAACCCAAAATGCCCGTCTGGGCGCGCGGGGCCACCGCTTCGCGCGCGGTGTCGATAATCTTTTTAATGAAGGCCTGATCGCCACCCGGACCCAGCAGCGAACCGATCAGGTCGCGATTGGCCGCAAGATAGCGCAGCAATTCAACCGAACCAGGCGCCGGCTCGAGCTCGTCGATATTGCGATAGAGATCGGGCAGCTGAGCTGCGGTGATAAGCTCAACGCGCTCGCGGATCTCGGCAAGCAGGCTCTCTTCGATCTGATTGATAAAGTCGGGAATATCGCGGTAGTGCGAATAGAACGTGCGGCGCGTAAGCCCGGCACGCTCGGTGAGCGACGCGACGTTAATGCGCGAAAGATCGCCGCTTTCGGCAAGCTCGTCGGCAAGCGCCTGGCGAAGGGCACGCTGCGAGCGAAGGGATCGGCGGTCGCATTTCTCGAGCTGGGACAAACGTCCTCCTTGTTACTCAGTCTGTGCGCTATTGCACAGTGCGAGTATTATTGCACACCGTGTGCATCAACACGTAAAGGCAATATTTGGATGTGGCAAAGGGACAGTCCCTTTGTCACACCGATCGAGCCTGGTCCCGCTAATGGGACTCTAAATCACAGCCTCCATTACATCATTCAGTAAAGACTGATAAGGAGGCCATCATGAATAACCAGGCAAGCGATAGCATCACCGATGCCGGCAAGGATCTCGTCCTCGGCTGCATCAAGAGCGCCGAGCTGCGCGATCACATGCGCAAATACTTGTACTGCCCTGCACCAATCATCGCTGGCTCCCTCAAGACGCTCGACGAGAAGCGCATCATGCTCGAACAACTCCGCGAGCATGTCACGCCGGAGCTCGCCGAAGACATCGATTCCCATCTCGCCCAGCTCAACAGCGCGCTCGAAATGCTCCACAACGTCGAGCGTGACCACGGAATCCTCCTGCTATACGTCAGGTTCTACAACGAGGAGGAGCGCGACGCCGACGACCTCGACGGCCCCTTCCCCACCGCATCGTGGGATGCCGCGCAAACGCTCATGAAGCGCTATATCGAAGAGTATCCTGACGACGATTGGTCCGAATCGTACTGGGCAATCAATCTTTACACCTCGGAAGACCTGCACGAGCACCAAACAGCGCAGCCTTCCCTGTCGTTCGCGGCAACCAAAGACGGAAAACTCATATTCCTCCACGACCGGCGCACTAACCGCACTCGCAAATCATATGTCGAAAGCGCTTGGCGAAACGAAAGCAGGCGGTTCTGTGCGCACGACGAGTCCATCTATACGCCGTGGGTCCCGGGCGACATCCTCAAGATAGACGGCAGGCCCTTCGACCACGGGCCTCGCTTTGCCATCGTGCTCGAGAATGACTATGAGCACACGCTCCGGGGCCAAATCTGGTGCGCAGGACCCAGCAGGAGCCACGGCGTTAAGGAAGGATCACTTTCCTCCGGCACCTACCGCGACTGCCTTTTGGACCCCTTCGCCCCCTCCGCGCTCTATACCGTCGAACGCTACACCGGCGACCTTCCAGACGACTGCGCCTTTATGCTCGAGCTTTCGCAAAAGCTGCACGATGACCCCGACTACGGCACGCAATGGGCCGAAGGCTCGACCGGGCACGATTGCCTGCAGCCATACCGCAAGTCCACCAGCCAAAACACGCTGGACATTCGTTCGGACATCTTCGAGTTTTTGGACTCGCACAGCATTAAGAAGCATCTTCAATGCATCGACTACGAACTCACCACGCCCATAGCGGCTTTCATCGTCCACCGCTCGCACAAAGCGACATTGCAGCAAAAGCTCGAAGGCTGGCAAAAGATCATCGACAATATGCCCAACTGCACCATGAGCCTCAGAAACAACACGTTCAACATCCCGGACTTCCATGCCTTCCTGCGCAACGTCATCAAGCAGGAGCAAAGGAAGCTTGCACACTTTAAAAGGACGAACGGCCAAAGCCTATATTTCTTTGAGGATTACTCATGGGACCGGCATGACCAAGGCAACCTTCTCTACGGTCCTTATAGCAGCTATCAAACGTGCTTCGATGCCATCTGGAAAGAGCTCGACGGTGATGACCCCAAAGCCATCAGGATTACTCGCCGCCCTATCGACCCGGACGAGGAGCACTATGTCGATGACATGGTCATACTGAATGCTGAGGGTGAAGTGATGTCTTGCGATTACCGTAACGAAAACGAGTGGGACGAGGCTGGCGCCGCAAGCGATTTCGAGGACATGTGGTTCGATATTCCGACGCCCTTCCATGCCGGAGACATCGTTTGCAACCTCCAACGCCCCGACGAACCCATGGTGCTGTTTGACCTGCAAACGTGGGGGTCCGAACGAGTCGACAAAGAACTCGTCTCTTCCGCCTACAAAGACCGCCTCGTTCAAAAGGCCGACAAGCTATTGCGTTGGCACCGATATGGCGGAGATACCAGTGACATGTACGCCTACGGTTGCCAGGTCTCATCCGCCTTGCACTTCCCCTTCTATATTGGGGAGCCTGAGGGATTTCTTCTGGACATCGACTATTACCGCAAGCCGCTCAAGACGGAGGAGCGGATCCTCTACGGCGTCAGGGCGTATGTCAAAGGTGACCTATCGGTCGACTCGCTCGCCGCGATGGCGAGCGCATGCGAGCTGCGGGCGCTGGCGGAGAAAAAGGCACGCGGCTTTGAGGACGCAGACAGCTGGCTCAAGGATCGCTATCCAGAACTGTTCGACGCAACAGTTGATCCTTTCTTAGAGGAAGGTTGCACCGGTTGCTAGATAAAGGGGTCATCGCCTTAACGGCGGTGACCCCTTCCGTTGCGTTTTAACGTGCTTTTTATCGGCACATCAACGGTACCACTCCTCCAATTCGCGCGACAGCGCATATTCCCAGGTGATCTCTGTGGGGGGATCGGCGATTTGAAGATAGGCCTCCCACATGAGCATGGCAATTTTCTTGAATGGAAGAAATCCGCATGCTCCGCCGAACGCAGGGACCACGATTCGCTGTCGCGAAGTTCGCATCGCCTCCATAAGCGTTGTCCTCATGCATTGATAGACAACCAAGGGGTCAACGATGGGGCTGGGGGCCCGCATGGTCGGAGTATGTATGAGCAGGATGTCCTCGCGTCCGGGAATCGGGACGGAAAAGCTTGTACCAACCGGTTGCTCTCCGCAAAACTGCTCCAAAATAACCGCTCGAACCCGTTCGGCAAGCGCCGGTCCAAACTCCTCGGATATCGCTCTGTCGTAATTGCCGTCCATCAAGCCATATGCGTTCGCCGGCGACACGACAGCATCGACTTCGGGATGCTGTCCGATGAACGTCCTAAAATCACAGCAATGCGCCGTAACGCCTTTATACCCCCTGAAAGCATCCTCCCAAGCCTCCGCCATACCGGCGCTATTCGTCACAAGATCCAGCTTCATCTTTTGCATGGCAATCCTTTCAACACGCGCACGCCCATGTACCGGTGCGTTTCCAGAAGTATGTTTGACGCGAGATTCATATCAGACCCGTTAATGGGACTACAAACCACAATCTCTGACGGATGCTAACGGCACCGACCAAAGAGGAGGTTGCCATGAACAGCCAGACCGATACCATAATCACCGACGCCGGCAGGGAGCTCGTATGCAGCTGCATCAAGGATGATGAACTGCGCACTCACATGTTTAAACACATGGGAATGGCAGATGGCTCCCTCTGCAACATCATCGGTGGCTCGCTCAGGACGCTCGACGAAAAACAGTCCATACTTGAGCAGCTCCACGAGCAGGTCGCATCGGAACTTGTCGATGACATTGATTCCAGCCTTGACCAGCTCAGCACTGCACTCGATATGCTTTACAACATTGAGCGCGACCACGGCATCCTTCTAATCTCCGGCATGTTTTACAGTGAAGAGGAGCGCGGGCACGACACCTTTGACGGCCCCTTCCCCGTTGCCTCATGGGAAGCCGCTCAAACGCTCATGAAGCAATACGTCGATGACGACCCCGATGAAGATTGGTCCGAATCATTCTGGCAGATTAGGCTCTATACCGCCGAAGACTTACACGACCGCCCGCGCACTCAAGCCTCACTGAAATTCGCCGCGACTATGGCGGGTGACCTGGTCTTTTTGAGCGACCGCCGGAATCAACGGACTCCGCGTCAAAGCATCGACCACTTGATGTGGAACAAAGGCAAACGCTTCTGCGCCAATGGCGAGGTCTTTTATACTCCCTGGGTCCCCGGCGACATCATCAAGATCGATAGTCGACCCTTCGACCACGGTCCCCGCTTCGCCATCGTGCTCGAAGACGACTACGATAGTTCGTTCAAAGGCCAGGTTTGGTGCGCCTATCCGAGCAAGATCTACGGAGTCGAAGAAGGTGCACTCCGCTTGAGGGATTTCGTTGACGGCTTCCTCGACGACTTCACGCCTTCTGCTCTTTATACCGCCGAGCGCTACACCGGCGACTTGCCCGATGATTGCTCCTTTATGCTCGAACTCTCGAAAAAGCTGCACGATGACCCCGGCTGTGGCAAACAATGGTCGGATGGATCGGTCGTACACGACTGTCTGCAGCCATACCGCACATCGGCCGATCCCAGCACCAACGCCATACGTTCGGACATCCTCGGGTTTCTCGACTCGCCCGACATTAAAGAGCACTTAAAGGACATCGGCTATGAGTTCACCACGCCCGAGGCGGCATTTATTGTTGCCCGTTCGAACGAGAAAGCGCTACGGCAGAAGATCGAGGGCTGGCAAAAGATTATCGACAACATGCCCAATTGCGCGATGACCAGGCGGCACGGCACGCTTAGCATTCCGAACTTCCATGTCTTTCTTCGCGACGTCATCAAATGGGAGCGCAAGAAAATCGCCCGATTCAAACAGCCTGGCAAGCACATGTATTTCTTTGAGGACAGGACGGGAAATCCCTATGAGAGCGAATCCAGCTTTGGTCCCTACACCAGCTACGATAAATGTTTCGAGGCAATCTGGAATGAGCTTGAGGAGGAGAATCCTACCTCGATTGAAATAACGCGCCGCCCGATCGACCCGGACGAAGACTACTATGCCGCCGATAAGCTCATGATCAACGCAAAAGGCGAAATCATGGACTGCCAGCTGCGCTGCATCGACGTGGAACGCGAGGGCGAAGATCCCACTTTTGTCTTTGAGTTGATGTGGTTTAGCATCCCGACGCCATTCCACGCCGGCGACATCATTTGTCGTCACGGCGACCCTGGCGACCCCATGCTGCTTCTCAATATGCAGACATGGACCACGCAGCGGGTCATAGACGAGCTCCCGCCGTCCACCTACAGGGAACGTGCCGCAAAAGGGGCCGATGACCTGCTCAGGCACCATCGGCAAAATGGCGATACGAGTGATATGTACGCCTACGGCTGTCAGATTGAATATCCCCTGGAATACCCCGTCTACATCGGAGAGCCGAGTTGCTTTCTTCTCGATATGGAATACTGCCGCGCCCCGCTCAAGCCGGAGGCGCGAATTCTGCACGGCGTACGGGCATATCTCGACGGTCATCTTGGTCTTGACTCGCTTATTGCGCTATCAAGTCTTTGCGAGTTGCAGGCGCTGGTCAAGAAAAAAGCCGAGTGGTTTGAAAGGGAAGATGGCGGACTCAAGACCCGCTATCCGGAGCTGTTCGACGATGCGATAACCCCGCTGGCGCGTTTCTCGACAAAGAGGAGTTAATCATGGACATCTTGGATTTTGTCGACTCCCGAGACATACGGGAGTATCTACACGGTATCGATTTCCGGCCCAGCACTGTCGAGGCCGCCTATCTGGTTTGGTTTTCGAAGACCACCACGCTCGAGCAGAAGTGCGAAGCCTGGCAGGAGATCGCACGCACCATGCCCAATTGTTCGCTGGAAGCCACCCACGCCGGTCTCGGACGGCCGGCCATCCCCGATTTCCACGCCTTTTTGCGTTGGACGGTCAATTACAACAAACGGTGCGTAGATACGTTTATGACCGGGACGGGATTCGTCTATCAGTATGAAGAGGAAAACGTACCCGACGGGCAGCTTTGCGGGGCCTTTGGCGGGCCCTATAGCTGCTACGAGAAATGCGCCGAAGCGCTTAGCCGTGACGCCGAGCTGGCTGACCGTCCGGAGGCGCGTGTGCGTATCACCCGACGCCCACTCGATACCGACGAAGAGCATCGCCAGGAAGACTGGCTCATGGTAAACGGCAAAGGCGAGGTTCTTTCTGTCTATTGCCCCTCAGCCGGCCCAGTCGAAAACGATTGGGAAATCGCATTCGAATTCATCTGGGTCGATATCCCCACGCCGTTCCACACCGGTGACATCGTCTGGACGCCGCAAGGCAGCGCCCGCGAGCCGTTCGCGTTGCTCGATCTGCCCACGTGGGACCGGGTGAAACTTGAGGCAGAACTCCGACAGGTGGATCGTTCTGACGAATGGCTTAACCATGCGCAGCAGCGGCTCGAGCATTATCGCCATGCGGGGGACATCAGCCACATGCGCGCGACCGGCTGCTCGATTAGCTACAGCAAGACGTTTCCCCTGTACATCGGCGAACCAGATCCGCTCTACCTAAATCTCGAGTACTACCGCAAGCCGCTCAAAGGTGAACAGCGGATTTTAATCGCAGCCCAGGCCTACCTGCGCGGTGACCTGTATGTTGATTCACTCGTGGCGTTTATCGACACCATAAGGATGGAGTCCAAAGCAAAGCGCAACCTAGAAGAGCTGCGCCTGGATCAGGCGCCGCTTAGGGAGAAGTATCCGCAGCTATTTGAATAGCAGCCATGCTCGAATCCACAAGAGGCCATACCAACAACCTGGAGGCCATCATGCGCGAAAAAATAATCAACCTGATCGAATCGCCAGAACTGCGAGAGCATTTGCTGCACAACCCGCAACTACTGAACGGCGATCATTACATGCAGATCATCGGTGGCGCACCGATAGAAATCGGCCGCAAACGGAAGATACTCAGCAAGCTGGTTGCTGCCGAGCGCAACTCGCCCGACGAGGCCTTCTCCTGGTACGATCCACAGATCTGCATCGACTACATCGATGGCTGTTTGAATGCGCTCAAGGCCGTCGACGGAAACAAGAAGATACTGCTTATCAGCGAAATTAGCTTCGTTGACAGCGAAGTGGGACACGCCATCACGCATGGCCCCTTCCCCGTGGCATCGTGGCCGGCTGCCCAAGCGGCAATGAAGGCCTACGCAGAAAAGTGGAACGGAGTGACCGACCTATCAGCCTCGTATTGGATGATCGAGCTGTTCAGCCTTACCAACGACCCGAGCTGTTCGTATCCCTACGATGGCTTTCTGCAACCGGACTACACCTACTACGCCAATGGCGCTGGAGAAATCCAGTACATCTGCAGGGAGGAAGAGGGCGAATGCGGCGAGGTGCTCGACTGCATTGTGGGTGGGATCTTTGGACCGTGGTTCAAGGGGGCGTACGTTGACCTGCCCACACCATACAAAAAGGGCGACATTCTCGAGATCGACTGCAGGCCCTGGGCGCCGGGGCCTTGTTATTGCCTGGTAGCGAACTCGAAGTTGGACTGTCTGTACCTCGATGACGACGGGCGGATCAGCTGTGGCTCCATCCCCTATGGCAGCTGCTTTGCCGGATGGTCGCTTACAAACCTGATGCTATCGCCCATATTTAAAGCGAGAAGGGCGAGGCTGCCCTTGCCGGATGAATGTGCGACCTTGCAAACAATCGAACTAGTCCGGATAGATGACCTGCTAAAAAAGCGTGCCGACACCAAGGAGAAAGAGCCGATTTGGCTAGACATATATCGGCATCGCGTGCGTTGACGGACGCTGCAGACAGAGCTTCAAGGACAGAAGGCGTTCTGTGGGTATAAAAGGGGTCGCGCCCGAAAAGGGCGCGACCCCAGGAAGATCGCCTGAAACTGTTCGAATCCATAGCTACAAGCTGCAGGAAAGATTCTCCCAATCCCCTAGAAGCTTTTCTGTCCTCTTCTTGCGCCATTGATTTTTAAAGAAATACCAGACAAAACGATCGAAATTGCAATAATCCAACTTCTCATATTGACCATCATCCAAGCGATGATCAATTACATGGTCTTTGCTATTTGGGCAAAGTCTCCATGCATCTCTCCATCTATTGATGGCATCGAGAACCGCATCGTACAGATTTCGATAGTTCTCATACCCATAGCCTACGCCTTTTTCAAAGGCCTCTTGAGCCGAGAGTTTCTTCCATGCGTCAATTTGCTCATACACTTTCTTGTATTGCTCTTTAAACGTAGCGCACTCCGTGTTGAACCCGCAAATATTGTCAAGGGTATCAGCCTCTATATATTCGCACGCATAATAAGGAAGAAATTCATGGACAATCGCATCGTAAATACAGTACTTACCAGCCCCCTCACCTATTCGCCTGCACGCATGATGGCAGAATTTAGTGGCGAAAGAGAAATTGTTCTTGTCGATCCTTTTTACGACAATGCCCGAATAATTCTCCCCCTCTGCTCCTTGCATCAACGCGTTATTAACTGTTTCCTCGGCCGCGTGAGCTATTTTATAAACTAAGCCAGATTCACCTGACAAAAGGGCCTTTTTGACAGCCTCGCTCGAGTCGCCGTCAAATTGAATCATGTCAATGATTGCCCGAGCTGTAAGCAAAGATCCACCTGTCAGCTTCCTTTCGAGCTCCTTGCTCTCGGCCTTTTCGGTCGATGCTTTTCCATCCAGACGTTCTCCGTTCGATATCTTCAGCAGCTCAACGATTTGTTTCTGTGTTGGTTTTCCTGTCGCGCTTTCCTTTTTACTTCCAGACAGCGTTGGCAAGCTTGTCGAGTTATCTCTATTAACTCGATAGACTGCACGTCGGATGCTCGTTTCCTGAACCTCTCGAGAAGACGAATCGAACATCCCTTCAAATATGTGCTTCATTTCTGTTTCATACTCAGACTCTATGACCTTGGCATATGCAGCATCGTTGTTGAATAACATATCTAATAAGGCAATATTTTTATCTGTAAAGACTGGAAATCCGTGCGTATCGACGTCGAACATCTGGCTCTGAATAATTGGAGAGACGCCCGCCGATGATTGAAATTTTCCCTTTACATCCATTAGTTTTTCTTTGTTTATTTCAACATTTTCCCAGCTCATTGCAGTATCCCTTTCAACACTTCGGTATCTCAAACGCCTTCTACGATACAAGGCTAATTAACCCGGCTTTACCGACAACCAACATTTAGGCCAGTGGCATGGTTTTGCAGCTAACAGGCTCCCTTATAATTAATTTATGTACTGAAACGCTTTTCACAGGCTTTGCTGCAGTCGGGCAAATTGGGCGCAGAAGGCTCTTCTCCCATCGGATATGACGGTGTCAAAGCCGCAGGGTTCTTGCACGAACGCAATCGCCGTCTTGACGCTCTGCCCGAAGCCACTGTTCGCGATGACACAGTTTCACAGAAACCGTCCCCTCTGCTTAGCTTGTCAGCGAAGACGATAATCGCCAGTTAAGGCACCTATTTTTTCGATTTTGCAGAAATTGGTGTCTTAAACCTTATTCCCACTCATTAAAAATAACCGGCCCGCGGCGCAGGCACACCACGGGCCGGGCTATCGTTATCGGCTATGGCTTCAGCCGAAGACTCGCGTGCAGATGGGCTTCGCATCACCGGAGCCAATGCGGACCAGGACGTCCGCATTGCAGTGGGTCTCCGCGAATTCCGCGTCGTCCTCTCGGTCCTCCGCCGCAAAACAGCCTGCCAGGATGGCGGATGTTGGACTGAGCATGTTGCGCAAGTCGCGCAGGATTGTATTTACCGGGCGGTTGTCATCGAGCATTTCGAGGCCGTCGATCACGACCACAATGCCCTTCAGCGCCGCCTTAATCCACGTGCGATCACCGAGTAGCCAGCTCGTTAAAAGATCCATGGTCATGTTATCCTCGACAAAGATGCCTAGGTTATGCTGTTTGAGTCGCATCGTCGCACGAATCGCCTCGACCTGTTGCTTCTCGGGGTCCTCCGGCATCTTGCCATCCATCTCAGCACGGATAAGCCGGGCGATTGCGTCCTCTTCACGTTCCCAAACCGGCACATAAAGCACGGCGCATTGCTCACTCAAGCACAAGGCCGCGTGCGCTAACACATTCGAGACGGTTTCATGCGCGCCGCCAATCACGCTGAGCTTGCCCAGCTCAACGCCGCCACCTAGCGCACCATCAACCGGCATATCAGTTTTCAATACACGCGGCGCCTCGAGCACCGACGTCTCCACACCACGGTCGAGTCCAGCAGCCAGTCGATCGCGGAACCTGCTGAGGTCAAAACCCTCATCGTCACGTTTTCTACAATTCCCAACACGCTGATTCGCGGGCGTCGTCGGCATCACGTCTGGCATGCCCAGAATCTCGCCCATGCTCACAGTGCGTCCAATTCGGTCGCCCCCAGTGTTCATCTTTCGCTTCATCGCAACCCTCCTAACGTCTACCACGCTTGCCAGTGGCCTTAAAATTCCAAATCGGCTTAAGCCGGTGAATGACATCGACCGTCGGGTCCATGAGCCTCAGCACATCATCTGCAGGTTTATACGCTTCGGGCGATTCGTCGAGCGTCGTCTCACATGCGCTCGGACAGTAGACGCCGGCCTCGCGCATCTCGTCAACGAACACCTTGGTATCGAGCGTCTGGAACGCCTCGGTACGGCTCATCGCGCGACCCGTCCCGTGCGGCGCCGAGCAGTTCCAGTCCTCGTTTCCCTTACCGCGTGCAATAACGGCACCGTCGCGCATATTAAACGGAATCAGCACCATCTCTCCCGCATGAGCGCTAATGGCGCCCTTGCGAATCATGCCACCTTCCGAGATGTAGTTGTGCATGGTGGTAAAGCCACCGCCGTCGAGTCGAATTCCCGTACGCTCAACAATCTGTGCGACAATCGCCTTGCGGTTCTGATTCGAAAAGCGTTGGCAGTTATGCATATCGACGAGATACTCGGCAGAAAGATCTCCCACGAGATACTTAAGCTCGTCAGGGATATCTGCCGTGCACGTCTTCTGCGCCAGCGCCTGATGGTGCTCCGCCGTCTGCTTGCCCATGTTGCGCGAGCCGGTGTGCACGACCAGGTATTGGCGCCCATCCTCGTCCTCGTCGAGTTCAATGAAGTGGTTGCCGCCGCCCAGCGTGCCCATGGAGCGCTCGACTTTGCGTTTATCCTGCAACCAATCGCGCGATTCCATGTCAAAGTCCGCGAGTACGCAGGCGGGATCGCGATGAAGGCTAAAGCCTGTGGGCACCGCGCGCTTCACATCGCGATTGAACTGAATGAGGTCGTCGCGTGCAATGGTCTCCGCAAGCGGTACACAATACATCCCACACCCGATGTCGACGCCCACCAGGTTGGGAATCACCTTGTCGCCCAAGTTTGCCGTAAAGCCAATCACGCAGCCCTTGCCCTTATGGGCATCGGGCATGATGCGGATCTTGGCGCCTTCAAACGCCGGGCAGCTGGAAATCTCCTCAATCTGCTCCTTGGTTGAATCCTCAAGATTCTCGGCAAAGACTTTAATGTCTGCCATCGCATTTCTCCTGTCTGATCCTTATAAAACGAAACCGGCCCCAAGCCAACAGCGTGCATGTCACACCGGTCAGCCAAGCCATCAGATTCCGCTTACCTACCTTTCGCCCTTTTCGAGCTCTCGTTGCTGCGAATACTACGGACACACGGGCTACAATGAGTCCCAATAACGGGTCTTGTTTTGTATCTCCGGCTGATACGCTGCCGGCGAAAGGAGACATCGTGGCGAACAGACCAAATCAAAAGCTCAGGCTTCTGTTCCTGCTTAAAACCTTGATGGAAAAGACCGACAGCACGCACGGGCTCACGACGCAGCAGATCATCGAGGAGCTCGCCTATTACGACCTCGAGGCCGAGCGAAAGGCCATCTATCGCGACCTGCAAACGCTTCGCGACTTTGGACTCAACGTCGACCAGCGCAGCGGCAAGGAATGGGCCTTGACTTCGCGCCCACTCGACCTGCAAGAGCTCATCATGCTTGTCGACGCCGTGCAGAGCTCGCCGTTTTTGACCGATGAGCTGACCGACCACCTCATCGGCAAGCTGCAAAGCCTCGCTAGCTTGGGCGAGCGCGAGCTTATGCACAAGCGCGTCGACGTGCCTTCACGTGTGAAGATGCAAAACTCCGATGCCCTGCTCAACATCGACCTGATTCAGCAGGCCATGCGCGAAAAGCGCAAAATCCGCTTCCGCTACTTCCATTACGACGCCGCCAAGCAAAAGGCCCTCAACCATGGTGGCCAGGCCTACGAGCTTACGCCCGTGCGCCTCATCTACTCCGATGAGCTCTATTACATGATTGGGTTTAGAGATAAATGGGCCAACGCCGGCTCGGGCCATCAACCGTTCACGCCTTATCGCGTCGATCGTATGCTCGACGTTGCGGTGTCCGAAGAGCCCGCGACCAAGGATCCTCGCATTGCGGGCTATGTGCTCGAGGACCATGTCTCGCCGTCATTTGGCGTTTACGCGGCCGACAAGACCACCGTCGTGCTGGAACTCGATGACCGTGCGATGAACCCGCTCATCGACAAGTTCGGGCTCGACGCCGTTGTGTTTGAGAACCAGGATGGGCGCCTGTTGGCTACCGTCAAAGCCCCGCTATCTCCGCAGTTCTTTGGCTGGCTGCTGCAACTCAGCACGTTCATTAAGATCGTTCAACCTCAAAGTGCCATCGATACGTATCTCAAATGCCTCGATGACACGCGGGCGCTTTACCAGGAAGACAGGTGATATTGCCGTGGATATGACCCCCGAACTCATCGCATCGCTCGATCGACTCAATCCCGAGCAGCGCGAGGCCGTCGAATGTCTGGACGGTCCACTGCTCGTCATCGCCGGACCCGGCACCGGCAAGACGCAGCTGCTGAGCCTGCGCGCCGCAAACATCCTTGCCAAGCGTGACGCCGCGCCGCGCAACATCCTCTGCCTCACCTACACCGAGGCGGGCGCCGAGGCCATGCGCAAGCGCCTCATTGAGCTGATCGGCCGCGACGCCTACGGTATTGAGGTCAGCACATTCCACGGATTTGCGAGCAGCATCAGGTCGCGCTATCCCGAGTACTTCACGCGCTCCGCGACTGACACGCTCGTCACGAGCCTTCACCAGCAAGAAATTTTCGACCGGCTACTCAAGTCGCTGCCCTTTGGTTCGTCATTGGGTGCGGGTTCGCCCGATATGCCTGCACAGAACATCGGCAAGATGATCGGCTTTGTTGCTAAGACCAAAAGAAGTGGCCTGAGCTACGACACGCTCGGGGCTATTGCTCAACAGAACATTGACGCTGCAGCCTGGCTTAACGAGCATTCCGATCTGCTCACGCTTGTTTGCGGTAGGGCAAGCGCTTCGCTGGCAGAGCGCTTTGAGGAGGAGGTCGAGCGTGCCTGCGCCATGGCGCCCACGTTGCTCACCCGTCCGATAGAATGCCCCGCCGGCACATACGTGCCCTACATCCTTGAACTGCGCGATACCGTTCGTCGCACCGAGCTCATTGACGAGAAGGGCAAGTCCTCGGGATATACCAAAGTGCGCGACAACTTCTTTGGCGGAAGCAATTCCCAAGGACGCACGTTTAAGATTGCCGAGCAGAGCGAACGGCTTAAGGCCGCTTGCGACGTGGCGCGACGCTACCAAGATGAACTCGATCAACATCATCTCTACGATTACGACGACATGATCGGCGATTTTGTTAACGCCGTCGCGCACAGCAGTGCGCTGCGTCAAACGCTCCAGGACACCTATACCTATATTCAGGTTGACGAATTCCAGGACACCAACGGTGCTCAGATGCGCATCATCGAGCTGCTCTGCGACGGCGTCGACATGCCCAATATCATGGCCGTCGGCGACGACGACCAGGCAATCATGCGTTTTCAGGGCGCCACAATCGAGTGTGCCAATCAGTTTGCGGCCGAGTTTTCGCCCCGGAGCATCGTGCTCAAGACCAACTACCGCTCCACGCCCGCCATCGTTGAGCTTGGCCAGGCCGTCGCGCAGCAGATCGAATACCGACTCGATGCCAGCTCGAACAAGTCAATCGAGGCGTTTAGGCCCCAAGGCGACCAAGTCAGCTTTAGCGAGAACGTCTATACCGGTAAAGCCGAGGAGTACGCTGCCGTCGCTGCAAGCATTAAGCAGCGAATCGATGCCGGCTATCTCGATGACTGCGAAGACCCCGACGAAGGGATTGCGGTCATCTCCGCCAAGCATGCCGCCCTGCGCTCGCTGATCCCCTTCCTCGTCAAAGAGAACGTGCCGTTTTCCTATCGCGAGCGACAGAATCTCTTTGCCTCCGAGCGCATGCAGACGACGTTGGCGTTGCTACGCTGCGTGACCGCACTCGCCCGCGGACAGAAAGAGCTCGCCAGCAGATATCTTCCGCAGATCATCTGCGCTGCCGAGCTGGACGGCGACCATCCGTCATCCGTGGCGTTTGCGCTCAACG
This sequence comes from uncultured Collinsella sp., assembly GCA_934658705.1. GTDB lineage: Bacteria > Actinomycetota > Coriobacteriia > Coriobacteriales > Coriobacteriaceae > Collinsella. Next base: position 42,869 of record CAKUHP010000003.1, read on the forward strand.
CCAAGCGAGAGCACCACGGCGACTGGATGGCCGCCATGTGCGAGAGCGCCAACACCCGCGTCAAAGAGTTGCACGACAACCTGATGCTGTGGGCGACAGAGGCTGACGCCTCCCCCGTTAGAGCGTTGATCTTTAAGATTGTCGAGCGCAGCCTTGGTTATTACCGGCATCGCAAGGAACAGGACCCGCTGGGGGCTGCCGAATTCAATGCCGGCATCCGCGCCCTACTTGCATTTGCCGAGGGCGAAATGGGAGATGCGCGCCGCATGGGGCGGACGCTTCGCCTGCCCGATATTGTCAACAAGCTCGATGCCGCTCAAAAGTTTGGCGTGAGCATCGATGCGTCGATTGACCTTGGCACGCCGGGGGCCGTTCGCCTTACCAGCGCCCATAGCTCTAAGGGCCTGGAATTCGACTGCGTCTATCTGCTCGATGCCGATGATTCCACTTGGCACAAGGGTGCCGGCGGCATGAGTCTGTACCCGTCCAACCTGCTCATCCGCGACGAAAAGGATGACGATGACGCGCGTCGTCTGTTGTTTGTCGCCATCACGCGCGCTAAACGACACCTCGAGCTGTACCGTGCCGGCGGATCGGCGCTGCAAGAGCTCACAGGACTCATCGACTCTTGCGAGGTTGCCGTCGTGGCGGACCAACTCGGCGCTGCCATCGAAACCGAATGGCGCGACAACTATGTGTTCGATACGCCCGAGCTCCGCGCGCTTTTGGAGCCTCACACCGACGTAAAACACCTCTCGGCCACAGCGCTCAACAATTTTGTGACCTATGAGCCTGGGTGCGCCAATAGCCAGCACTTCCCCGAGAAGCAGATCGTGCGCCTGCCCACCGCGCCCACAATTCAAACCGAATTCGGCACCATCGTTCACGCGATGTTCGAGGAGATCGTTAATCGAATGACGGCAGATGGTGAAGTGGCGATTGAAGCCATCGAAGCCGAGTACCGTCAGCAAATCTCGTGGCTCGATTTTGCCCCCGAGGACGTCCATCGCTATTCGGAGCGCTTCGAGCGTATTTGCCATGTGTTCGTCCCTTGGCTTGTCGAGCACGTACATGGTTACCGCTGCATCACAGAAGCAAACATGCGATGTCTAACCGCCGGCGGAACCCCGCTCTTCGGCTTTCTCGATTTACTCCTCGTTGACGATGACGCCAAAACAGTGCAGATCGTCGATTACAAGACCGGCTTTGGCAAGGAGGTGCCCGCGGGCTATCATCGCCAGCTCAAGTTCTACAAGCTGCTCATCGAAGCATCGCCCGAGTTTTGCGGCTACACCGTTACCTCCATGGGTGACTACTATGTGGAACCCGACAAGGCAACGGGAGAGCTACGCCCGCCGTTCTCGACGACCGCCAGCGCCGATGACATTGCCGAGCTTGAACGGCTCATCGATGCCGTATGGTCGCGCATTGAACACGGTGCGTGGGACACCGGCGCCTTTGAGCAAAGTGGCGCTTACGAACTGGCCGTTGAGGAACAAAAGGGCTGCCGCAAAAAAGCTGACAAGACTGAGGTCATGCAACGCGCCTATGAGCACTGGCTTATAGAGAACTCTAGAATGTGACAAAGGGACTGTCCCTTTGTCACATTCTGCGTCCTCCTAGGTTGCATCCATTTTTTGAAGCGGCATTGCCGATTGTCCAAAATGTCATTCGTGGGTAGAATGGTGTCGACGGCAGCCCAAGTTCTGCAAAGCTGGGCAGCGCCGTTGCGTGGATTAAGGGGTCAACGCCTTAGCGGCGGCGACCCCTCTTTCGTTGCTTCGAGCGTTGCTTGAGTGCCTCGGAAAGTCCGATAAGCGTCGTAAGAAGCGAGACCAATGCGGTCAGGAGCCTCACGAAATCAATCAAATCGGTCATGGGCATCACCTCCCATCGAATGGAGGGCGCTGCCCGGCACATGGAACTGCCGTCAACGATACCGATTCTACCAGAGCTTATTTATATATACGAATATATGTTCGTATTCTAGGAAAACCGGGGCAATTTGGCAAAAGGACTGTCCCTTTGTCGCACTGGCGTTCTTGCCGTCGAATCCCCACCTACATTTTTCGAGTTGCGCGGTCGCACTGGTGATTCTATGAAAGCGCCGCTGAAGCTATTTAAAAGTTTTTGTCTTTATTTGAGCGCAATCATGCCTATCTGCGCACATATCCCACGGAATCAAACACCAAAACAGGCATAAAACATCCCGGGGCCACGCCTTTAGCCTCCGAGCGGCCTCCAGCAGACCGCGCAACTCGATTTTTGTTGGTGATGACAAAGCACAACCGACTCAACGCCCAAATCGATACCCTCATGTGACAAAGGGACTGTCCCTTTGTCACATTATTCGATGATGGTGCGGGAGTTCTGCTTGCGCATGGTGGCGAGCATGTGTTTGGGGACGGCGTGGACCATGCAGCTGCCGATAGTTGCGCTCGCGGCGACCTTGGCTGCATCGCTTGCGTTTTTGGTCGCGTAGCTGTGGCGGAAACGCTTGAGCATGGCGATGTCGTTGCCGCCGTCTCCATAGACCGCGACCTCGCCCTCGGCAATACCGTAGTAGCCCGCCAGCCAGGCTACGCTCTCACCCTTGTTGCACGCCACGTCCGTGATCTCGAACATCACCGGGTCGAACGGCGCGTTGACCACGCGGTCCGAGCGCTCGGCAAGATACGCCTTAAGGTCGCGCTCCAGCTCGGGCGAGGTCACGCGGCAGTTAATCTTGCACACGTCGTGACGCAGGATGTCGCCGATCGACTGATCGAAATACTGCTCCTCGTGATAGCCGCCACGTGCGCGCATGCCGCGCATCACGATGCGCTTGATAGGGCTGTCCTTCTTAAAACCCGCCTGATGCATCTCAAACGAGCCGCTCGAGAACATGCCATCGGGCGTGGAGCAATCAAAGCAAATGTCCGGAAACGTCTTGAGCAGCTCCTCGGTAATCTGTGGGTCGATGGTCCAGGTCTTGAGCACCTCGCCATGGCTGTCGCGCACGATGGATCCATTGGAGCAGCAGGCGTCAAGCGCCAGCCCCGTAAAGCCATGCTCGCCGATTGGCAACGTCGAGCGCCCGGTCGCAGGAACCACATGCAAGCCAGCCTCGGTCAGCTCACGGATGGCACGGCGGATGGTCCCATCTGCCTCGTGCAGGGCGTTCAGCAGCGTTCCGTCTAAGTCACTCGCGAACATCTTGATCATGGGGCATGCCTCTCCTTCGTCTGCACGATATTGTAGACGAAGGAGAGGCATGCCCCATGCAAGGGTGTTCCAACGCGCCAGGGCATTCGCTTCCGCAAAACCACAGTGCTCCAGTGCGTTAAATCAATCGTTACGAGCGACTTTTCAGCCGATACAACAGCGCCGTCGTCAACGTCAGCACCGCCAACATGGCCGCGAATACAATCGCCGGTGTCCATCGATCATATGCAACCCCGTACGTCAATTGGCCGATAGGTGTTGCGCAGGAAAGGACCATGTAAACGACCGAAAGCACTTTTCCGCAGAGCTCAGTCGGCGCTGCCCGCTGAACAAACGCGATGATTTCAACCGACGCAATGCTTGCCCACACCATGACCCATGCCGAGCCAACCGCAAACACGGTGAACACGTATGCATCTGCGCCGAACAGTTGCGCGACAATAATCGGTGCGACTCCAAAACAGATCATCGCAACATATCGACATATGTCATTGAAAGAAAAACGATGCGGCCAAATGCCGACCAAGCCACTGCCGGCAAGACCACCCAAGCCCATAGCAACCTCAACTATCCCAACGCAGGACGATTGCATGCCGAGATGCTTTGTAACAATAATGGGAGCGCCAATCGTTAGCCCAACCAACGCAAGGTTCAAAACGGCGGCAAGCAAAATCACAGCGACCAATGATGCATTTTGCAACAGATACCGAATCGACTCCCGAAAATCGTTTCGGCATGTCGTGCGAGTCGCGCCGTCTCCCATCGTTTCAGATGAGGCATTTTGCTTGAGTGCGACCCCAAACAAGAGAGCTGAAATCGCAAACGCCACCGACGCGGTTGTGCAAAGAGTATCGATGCCAAAGCACCCATAGACTGCCGTCCCGACCACAGGGCCCAAGATATTGCTCACCATGGTCATCTGCGAAACCAATGCAGTGGCCCGCTCAACCTTCTCTTCACCCGCCATACGCACCGTCTCAATTTGGAGCATTGGCTTCAGCAGCGATTGAACACCATATTGAACACAAAGTATCGCTACTACGACGACCGCAAGAGGCAACGAGCGCTTCATGGGGATAGACAGCAGCGATGCAGTCATCAGAGCAATGCCAAGGGCCACGAGGACCTCGCGATGTCTTCCCCTATCCGCCAAGATTCCGCCAACCGGAGTTGCGAGTACGCCGGGTATGAACGCCGTCGCCACGACGGCGCCATATAACGTTGACGATCCACTGTAATCGAACAAGTAAAGTGGATACGCAAAGCACAGCGCCGACAGCATCGCATACGTGCACAGCTGCGCAACCAGAAGTTCCGCGAGCCTGATTGACCGCACTGTTTTTGATTTCAACGAGACGCCGACGTCTCTCAGCCCAGCCATAAGTCCGCCCCCTATACATACCGTTAGTATGTATTTTTCGACTTGAAAAGGGCAACCGAAGCTGCCCTCTCAAATCTATTACATACCGTCAGTATCTATATTACCACCCGGCACGGTCCCATACGTCCCAAATCCCTGCCGTTGTCTGGAGCACTTCCTCACCCAAATCGAGTCCCACCGCGGCGGCCATCTGCGCCAAACATTGAGCGCGCGCGAGCATTCGATCCTTGGGTTCAAGCGGACGAAACAGTGGCAGCAACCAGAGATTCGCCAGCAACGATACGGCCTCTGCCGCTTCGCGCGGGCATTCGCACGCAATGGATCCGTCGGCGATGCCCTCCTCGATCACCGGCAAGAGATAGCCATCGGCCGACTCGTCAAATGAGCCCTGGTACTGCATCGCCAGTAGACGCGAGCTTTTTACCGGATCTGCTGCAGGACGCATACGTGCCCATAGCTCAATTTGCGGAACAACGGACTCGGGAGCGTAAAGCCTTTTTAGCTTTTGGGCGCCGGTCATACTACCGACGCCAAGCGTCGAGCGACGGTGCTCAACAATCGGAGTCATCGCCCGATCAAACGCGGCGTTGAAAATCTCTTCTTTGCTCTTGAAGTGATGATAGACAGCGCCCTTGGTCATGCCGTCGAGACGGTCAACGATATCTTGAATGCTCGTCCCCTCATAACCCTGTGCACAGAATAGCTCCAGTGCCGCGTCGAGAATCTTCGCGACCGTCTCCTCGGGATATTTATTGCGACCCATAATCCGTCCATCCGCAACGCAAGCCTTATGCCTCACTGCAGTATTTTAACGTTGCAGATGACAGACGGTCGGCCCTACACCGCGGCGGGGCCGTGTTCGCCGGTACGGATGCGGATAACATCCTCGACCGGCTCGACCCAAATCTTGCCGTCGCCGACAGCGCCGGTGCGCGCAGCGTTGCAGATGATGTCGACAATGCCGTCGACGTGCTCGTCGGCGCAGATGAGGGTGAACTGCACCTTGGGGATCGTGTTGACGAGCAGCTCGTTGCCGCGCACGTATTCCTTCCAGCCATGCTGCGCGCCGCAGCCCTGCACCTGGTTGATAGTCATGCCGCGAACATCAGTAGCAAACAGCGCGTCCTTAAGAACCTCAAGCTTCTCAGCACGAACGATCGCCGTAATCTTCTTCATAATGAATTCCTCTCTTAAATAAAAGAAATGAATTGCCATTCAATGCTGCGGGTTTCCCAGGTGCCGCAGATTGGGTTGAAAGAGGAGCGCCGCGTACTTTGGTACGCAAGCGACGGTTTGAAACCCAAGGTGCGGTGCCTGGGGAAGCCGCGCGACGGTTTGAAGGGCAAGGTGCGGAGCCTGGGGAAGCTGTCAGTCGAGTCCCGAGAACGAGGGATACGCACTTTCGCCGTGCTGACTCGCATCCAGACCCAGCGCCTCGTCGGCCTCGTCTACGCGCAGGCTGCCGTGGAAGAGCGCCTTGACCACCGCGGCGATCACCAGGTCGAGCACCAGCACAATGACGACCGTCACCACAATGCCCAGAATCTGCGAGATGAGCAGTGACACGTCGCCCGTGTAGAACAGGCCGCCCTTGCCGGTCCACGAGAGCTCCGGCACGCAGAACAGGCCCGTGAGCACGCCGCCCAGGACACCGCCGATGCCATGGCAGCCGAACGCGTCGAGCGCGTCGTCGTAGCCGAACTTGGTCTTAAGATGGCTGATAGCAAAATAGCAGACGGGCGAGACGATCAGGCCCATGACCAGCGCAGCCCACGGCTCGACAAAGCCCGCGCCCGGCGTGACCACCACGAGGCCCGCGACCAAACCGGTGCTGGCACCCACCAGCGTGGGGCGACCGGTGTGCACGCGCTCGACGGCGAGCCACGAGACCATGCCCGCCGCGCTGGCCGTCACGGTGTTGAGGATGGCAAGCGCCGCCACGGCGTCGGCCTTGAACTCGCTGCCGCCGTTAAAGCCAAACCAGCCAAACCAAAGCAGGCCGGCGCCCAGTGCCACAAACGGCACGTTATGCGGGCGATAGCTCACCATGCCAAAACCGCGACGACGACCGAGCATCAGGCAGAGAATCAGGCCCGTCAGGCCGGACGAGATGTGCACCACGTCGCCGCCGGCAAAGTCGAGCGCGCCGATGATGTCACCGATAAAGGAGCCCTCGCCGCCCCACACCATGTGGGCGAGCGGCGCGTAAACCACGAGCAGCCAAATGCCCAGGAAGGCCGTCATGGCGCCAAACTTAACGCGCCCGGCAAGGCTGCCCGTGACGATAGCGGCCGTAATCATGGCAAACGCCATCTGGAAGGCGATGTTGATGATCTCCGGGTAGACGGCGCCATCCGTCGCGGTTCCCTCGGCCGCCTGCAGCACCTGGTTGAGCACCGGCAGGCACAGCAGCTGGTCAAAGCCTCCGATAAACGGACTGGAACCGTCGCCGCCGTAGGCCAGCGACCAGCCAGCCACGATCCACAGCACGCCCACCAGGCCAATGACGCCAAAGCACATAAGCATGGTGTTGATGACATTTTTGCGCCTGGACAGGCCACCGTAGAAAAACGCCAGGCCCGGTGTCATTAAAAACACGAGCATGGTGCAGATGAGCATAAACGTTGTCGATCCCGTATCGTACATTCGCTCCCCCTTGGTCGCATGAACGTTGTCGGCGCTCATGATGGAGCCGAAGGGCAACTGGTGTAGACCAGATACGGCGTTGTTAAACGCCGCGTTGTCGAATGGAAACGGCGCCGCAATCTTGGAAACGGCACGGCAACGGGCGCGAAACGAACGGGAAACGTGCGAACGAGAAGGGCGCGCTTGGCCCCGCTCTGGCTAGCGCCGGAACAGCTCGCGGGCTCGATCGCGGAGGTCGGTAGCTCGGATGACGCCCTCATAGCGATTGATGCGCAGACGCGGGAAGGCGTTAAAGAAGCGCAGGTCGCGACGGCTGAGTGACACGCTCGGCACCGGACGGCTCATGCGCTTGCCGACAAGGCGACGACTGAGCGACGGACGCGGCATGCTCGGCGCGGCATCGGCAACGCGGCGGGCAGCAAGCGCCAGGCCGCGAGCACCATCCGAGATAAACGTCGGCATCGAAGCCTTCTCGCGCAGGGCATCGAGCGCGGCGTCACCCAGCTCGGCCAGCCACGCGTTAACGGCACGGCTACGGATGTGCGTCTGCGCCACCGAGTCAATCGTCGAATCGGGAATGCGTTCGAGCATGGAGTCGGAGGCATCGGCAAGCGACTCATTGATGCGGTCGGCAAGGTCGGCGCGCACACGCTCAAGCTGATCGGACAGACGGCGCCAGCTCGCCAGCGAGCACAACGCGTCCACGATTATCGCAACGGCAACGGCAAAGGCCGCCAGCCGCACGATCAACACCGGCAGATGGCCAAGCAGCCCCAGCAGCGCCGGCTCCACCAAGCGGCAAATGCACAGCGCACCCAGGCCAAACGCGCAAGCCCAGTACAGGCAGATGCGTCCGTGCAGGTTAAACGGCAGATGCGAATAGTCCCAAAAGCGAGCGCCCGTTGTTTTTTCCAACAGCACGCCCACGCTATATTCAATCACGCTGCATACGAGCGCCGCGGCGACAAACTGGCTCGAGGCATCCGGAATCCCGCGCAGCAAAAGCCAGCAGGCTATGCCGCCCACACCATAGATAGGACAACACGGCCCCAGCAAAAATCCGCTGTTGGCAAATCGTCCGTGATTGAGCATGGCGCAAACCGTCGACTCCCACGCCCAGCCGCAAAAACCGTAGAAGGCAAACGAGAGCACCAGTGCCGAGAGCGGGCAGGCGGCAAGCGTCGCGCCGCCAAAAGCCATATCGATCGCGGTTCCCACCGTCTACCCACTCCTCTTTTCGTTCGATTCGCTGCTCACGTCATCGTCCGCCTCGTCCTTGCGCTGTAGACGACCGGCAACCGTCTCGCGCAGCGCGCACCATTTATCGGCCAGGCACACAATCCACGCCTCGCGACACGTCGGCGGCACCGGTACCAGCGGGAACATATGTCGTGCGATGATATTCCGCTCGCGCGGCGTCAGCTCAAAATCTTCCTCGGCACGCGCCAGGGCAAAAAACGGATGTCGAAACCCGTGTAGGCGATGACTTGGATCGGGATCGTGCCAATCGTAGAGAAAGTAGTCGTGCAGCAGGGCGCCGCGCAGCAGCGAGGCGCGATCAACCGAGACGCCGACACGGCCCAGGCGCTCGGCAAAGGACAGGCTCGCCCGTGCCACCGAGGTCACATGCGCATACACCGTCACGTCGCCATGCTGGATAAACTCGCGCGTCAGGTCTAAACGCCCCGCCTGGGCCAGCTGGCGGGCTGCATGGTCAACTTCGCGCGCGATCTTCTCGGCACGAGTGGTTTCGGACATGCGGCCTCCTTCCAGCGGCTCTCGACGGCAGGCGACGGCCGGCGCGCAATCAATAAAATCATCATGGAATACATCAGTATGGCATCGGACAAAACGTTTTGCCCCACCAGTTGGCGAATCACCGCGCCGCCGTCACATATCAAACGCCAAAATGTGCGAGACTGTCTTGTGCAATTGTGCCGGCCGAGGGAGCGCCGGCGCTCGATTCGCATGGAGTAACCAACAACGATGCTGCTTACGCAAACGACAACGCCCGAGGACGTCAAGGCTCTCGATCGCGCCGAGCTTCCGCTGCTCTGCGGCGAGATCCGCCACGCCATCCTCGAAAGCTCCGCCGCCGTCGGCGGGCACGTTGCCCCCAACCTGGGCGTCGTTGAGCTCACGGTCGCGCTCCATCGCGTGTTTAACTCCCCCACCGATAAGATCGTCTTCGATGTGTCGCACCAGACCTACGCCCACAAGGCGCTGACTGGGCGCGCGTACACCTATATCGATCCGAAGCGTTTTGGCGAGGCTTCCGGCTTTGCCAACCCTGATGAGTCCGAGCACGACCTGTTCGCCATGGGCCACACCTCCACGTCGGTGAGCCTGGGCTGCGGCCTGGCGCACGCTCGCGATCTGGCAGGCGATACGTACAACGTCATTACCATTATTGGTGACGGCTCGCTTTCGGGCGGCTTGGCGTTTGAGGGCTTCAACAATGCTGCCGAACTCGACAGCAACCTGATTATCATCGTCAACGATAACGACCAGTCCATCGCCGAGAATCACGGCGGCCTGTATCGCAATCTTGCCGAGCTGCGTGCCAGCAACGGCACTGCCCAGAGCAATATCTTCCGCGCGATGGGGCTCGACTACCGCTATCTGGACGCCGGCAACGATGTGCTGGCCCTGGTCGATGCGCTGCAGGAGCTGCGCGGCATCGACCACCCCATCGTGCTACACATCTCGACTGCCAAGGGCAAGGGCTTTGAGCCGGCCCAAAGCGACCCCGAGCGTTGGCACCACGTGGGTCCCTTCGATATGGCAACCGGCCGCAAGCTCTGCCCGGGTCACCCGAGCGAGCCCGCGCCGCGCACCTACGCCGATATTACGGGCGAGGCGCTGAGCGCCGCCATCGAGCGCGATCCGCAGGTCGTGGGCATCACGGCCGCGACGCCCTATATCATGGGCTTTACACCCGAGCTTCGAGCTTCCGCCGGCAAGCAATTTGTCGACGTGGGTATTGCCGAGGAGCACGCCGTCACCTTTGCCACCGCGCTCGCCCGCTCGGGCGCCAAGCCGGTCTTTGGCGTGTACGGCACGTTTTTACAGCGCGCTTATGACGAGCTGTGGCACGATCTGTGCCTCAACGACGCCCCGGCGACCATCCTGGTATTTGGCGCGTCGATCTTTGGCACCACGTCCGAGACGCACCTCTCGTTCTTCGATATTTCCATGCTGGGCGCCCTGCCCAACATGCGTTATCTGGCGCCGGCCTGCATGGAGGAGTACCTATCCATGCTGAGCTGGTCGCTCGATCATCACGAGCATCCCGTGGCGATTCGCGTGCCGGGCATTGGTCTGGTAAGCCGCCCTGACTTGGTGCCTGCCGAGGGCGCCGACTATAGCGTCGCCCGCTACAACGTGGTACGCGAGGGCCGCGATGTGGCCGTGCTCGCGCTCGGCGATTTCTATGAGCTGGGCGAGCGCGTGGCAAACCGCTTGGCCGCCGAATACGGTATCGAGGCCACGCTCGTCAACCCGCGCTTCGCGACCGAACTCGACCGCGAGTTCCTCGACAGCCTTGCAGACGAGCACCGTGTTGTCGTGACCATCGAGGACGGCATCTTGGACGGCGGCTGGGGCGAGCGCGTGGCATGTTATCTGGCTTGCACGCCGCTGCGCACCCGCACCTTTGGCATCGCCAAGGGCTTCCCCGACCGCTACGACCCCAACGAACTGCTCGCGCAGAACGGCATGACGGTCGAAAACATGGCCGCAGAGGCCGTAAGGCTACTAAACGAGTAGAAAAACCTCCGCAAAGGGAAACGCCCTTGCGGAGGTTTTTTCGCGACGCAATTATCTTGATCTGTAACATCTAGAGGCAGAATTTGCATCTAGGTGTTACAGATTGAGACGAGACGTTTAAACCCCTGATGTTTATCTCAATCTGTAACAGTTAGGGGCCAAATCCTCGTCTAACTGTTACAGATCGAGACATTCGAATTCCCCTAAAGAGAAAATCTCAATCTGTAACAGTTACTCGTCAAAAACGGCTGCAGATGTTACAGATTGAGACAAAGCAGCAAGGTAGTTAGCAATAGCTTTGCTTGAGGATCTCGACGACGTCGGGCTCGGTCAGGGCAATGGGATCGTGGCCGAACAGGGCACCGTTGGTCGTTAGGGCGTTGTGCGCAATCGCGGGCAGCTCTTCGGCGGTAATCCCCCATTCGCTCATGGCAAGATCGGCCACATGGCAGGCCTCCATCAGGCGCGTAAGCTCAGTCACGAAATCGTGCGGATCATCCGCGGCAGCATTGCCCATCAGGCGTGCCATGTCGATGTAGCGCTCGGGCGCGGCACCGTGGTCGATCATCCACGTGTGGTAGGCGCGCGCGATCATGATGAGGCCGGCGCCATGCGGCAGGTCGTGATGATGTGCACTCATGCCATGCTCAAGGCCATGGCATCCCGCACAGCCCGAGCACGCCATGGCATAGCCGCCAAGCGTGTTGGCAAAAGCGAGCTCGGCACGCGCATCCAGGTCGTCGCCGCCGTTCGCGCACGCAGCCAGCGAAGCGGCGGCGCGTCGGATACCCTCGCGGCAAACCATGTCACCCATGGGCGTGTTGGTATTGGAGATATAGCACTCAACGTTGTGGAACAGGGCATCAAATCCCTGATAAGCCGTCAGGCGCGCCGGAACGCTCACCATAAGCTCGGGGTCGACAACCGAAAGCACCGGGAACAGACGCGGGTCGCCCAGGCGGAGCTTCTCGTCGTTTTCCTCGCAGGACAAAACGCCGCCCGCATCGACCTCGGAGCCGGTACCCGCCGTGGTAGTCACGCACACCAGCGGCAACGGGTCGTTGGGGATGGGCAGCCCCTTTGCAGTGCCGCCGTTCACAAAGTCCCAGATGTCGCCAGGACACTCGGCACCCTCAGCGTCCGTGTGCGGGTTCGTCGCCACCGCACAGATGCCCTTGCTGCCGTCCATGACCGAACCGCCGCCGAGCGCCAGCACAAAATCGCAGCCATGGGTGCGGGCCATCCAGCCACCTTCATTGACAGTCTCGCGCAGCGGGTTGGGCTCAATACGGTCGAACAGCTCGTGGGCCACGCCGGCACGGTCGAGCTCGGCCTCCACGCGTCCCAGATATCCAAAGCGCTTGACCGAGTTGCCGCCCGTGGTAACGATAAGAGCTTTGGAGCCGGGAAGCTTCTGCGCGCCCAGCTCACCCAGCTTGCCCGCGCCAAACAGCACTTTAGTCGGTGCGAAGAATGAATAACTGTTCATGCAACGGTCTCCTCACGTATATATGCGTCGTGTTGCCGCCATTATAGCGACCGCCGTGCGCAGCCGCCCCGGCCGCAAGCTACCGTCCCAACAGCGACAACCGACGTTTGCCCAGATAAAACCTACCAAAATAAACCTGTCCCTTTTTGGTAGGTAGAATAACCCATAAGGTAAGTATGTTTCTGAGTTATTTCGTGTTGACCCTTTTGAGCTGGATAGGGTATAACTCTACTCAACCGCTAGGATTTTTTGAGAAAGGCGTTCTCCTATGAGCAAGAACCTCTCCCAGCAGGTCGTTCTCGACCGCCGCGGCTTTGTCGCCGCCACCTTCGCAACCGTCGCCGGCCTTGGTCTTGCCGGCTGCTCCGACACCAGCGCCGAGGCCGACAAGGGTTCCGCCGCCGGCTCTTCCAAGAGCTCCGACGACACCGAGGCTTCCACCACCCTCGACGCCAAGGCATTCGACAAGCTCGTCGACAACGGCCCCAAGGCCGACGACGATGCCATCGCCGCTAGCACTTGGGCAACTGCCGTCAAGAGCGCCGGCGTCTTTAAGATCGGTGGCGTTCAGACCTCCACGCTCTTCTCCCTCCTCAACGAGAAGGATGGCAAGACCCGCGGCTTCGACGCCGGCATCGCACAGCTCCTGTCCAACTACATCCTGGGCGAGAACAAGGTCGAGATCACCCAGGTGACCTCCGACACGCGTGAGTCCGTGCTGCAGAACGGCCAGGTCGACGCCGTCTTTGCCACTTACACCATCACCGATGAGCGCAAGAAGCTCGTCTCCTTCGCCGGTCCCTACTACTACACCCAGCAGGCCATCCTGGTGCTCGCCGACAACGACGACATCAAGAGCGTCGACGACCTGGCCGACAAGAACGTCGCCGCCCAGTCCGGCTCCAACGGCCCCGCCATCCTGGAGGAGTTCGCTCCCAAGGCCAGCCAGCAGGAGTTCAAGACCGACGAGGAGGCCCGTCAGGCACTCCAGCAGGGTCGCGTTGACGCCTACGTCATCGACAACAACATGCAGCAGAGCGCCCTGGTCCGCGAGCCCGGCAAGTACAAGATCGCCGGCAAGCCCTTCGGCAGCAAGGAGCCCTACGGCATCGGCCTGCCGCTCGATTCCGACGGCGTCGCCTTTGTCAACGACTTCCTTAAGAAGATCGAGGACGACGGCACCTGGACCGAGCTGTGGCAGATCTGCATCGGCGACCGCACGGGCGACACCAACGTTCCCGAGCTGCCCGAGGTCGGCGCCTAAGCTTGCAAGCTGGGCAACAGCCGCTACGAAACCATATGGAAACGTACGGAACGCTTTATTGCGCTAAACTGTTTCCTTACTGAGTTGTCGGGGCTTCCGTACATACGGGAGCCCCTTTCCTTACCGGCGGAAGGTCCGCATGAGTCTCTCCGAGCTCTGGTCGCTCTATGGCCAGAACTATATCGACGCGCTGCTCGCGACTTGGGGCATGACACTTGAGTCGTTTGCCATCGCCATGGTGTTGGCCGTTGCCGTCACCGTGATGCGCGTGTCGCCGCTCAAGCCGCTGCGCGTCTTTGGTGACCTGTATGTCCAGGTCTTCCGTAACATCCCCGGCATCGCGCTGCTCATCATCGTCGTCTACGCGCTGCCGCCGCTCAAGATCGTCCTGCCCTATCGCACCTGCGTCATCGTCGCCACGGTGCTGTTGGGTTCGGCCTTTGGCTCCGAGAACTTTATGAGCGGCATCAACACCGTGGGCGTGGGTCAGGTAGAAGCCGCCCGCTCGCTCGGCATGAACTTCAACCGCATCCTCGCCAAGATCGTGATTCCGCAGGCGCTGCGCTCGAGTGTGCTGCCCATGACCAACCTCTTTATCGCCGTCATGCTCACCACTGCCTTGGGCAGCCAGGTGCCGCTTCAGCCGCAGGAGCTCACCGGCGTGGTGAGCTACATCAACACGCGCTCGCTCGGTGGCGTCGCCGCGTTCTTTATCTCGGCACTCGGCTATCTGGGCACGGCCTTTGTGGTGAGCCACATTGGCAACTACATCGATAAGAAGGTGAGGATCCTCCGATGAGCAAGCACTCCTCCCCTGCGCTCACCATGCGCGACGCGCTCTACGAGGCTCCCGGCCCCAAGATGCGCGCCAAGATTCGCATCGGCACCGCCATCTCGCTCGTTGCCGTGGCGGCGCTCGTCGCCCTCGTGCTGCAGCGCTTTTATGTGACCGGTCAGCTTTCGGTCCACTATTGGTACTTCTTTACGCACCTCACCACCTGGAAGTTCTTGTTCGCCGGCTTTGAGGGCACCGTTAAGGTCGCGCTGACCGCCGGCGCCATCGCGCTCGTGCTGGGCCTGGGCCTCATGCTCGGCCGTACGAGCGATATCAAGCCGCTGCAGCTGGTCTGCCGCGTGCTCACCGATTTCTTCCGCGGCGTGCCGAGCCTGCTGTTTATCTACTTCTTCTTTTTGGTGCTGCCTCAGTACAAGATCTCGCTGCCGTCGTTTTGGATGCTCACGCTGCCCGTCGCGCTCGCTGCTGCCGGCGTGCTGGCCGAGATCTTCCGCGCCGGCGTCAATGCCGTGCCGCGCGGCCAGGTCGAGGCTGCCCAGGCGCTCGGCCTCTCCAAGGCTAAAATCACCTTTAAAATCGTGCTGCCGCAGGCGATTCGTTTTATCATTCCCTCGTTGATTTCACAGCTCGTGGTCGTGGTCAAGGACACTACCGTCGCCTACGTGGTGAGCTACCCCGACCTGATGCAAAATGCCCGCGTACTCATCACCAACTACGACGCGCTCGTGTCGGTCTACTTGGTAATCGCGGTCATCTACATCCTCATCAACGTTGCAATCAACAAGGCCGCCGTCTATGTCTCGCACAAGACCGGCGCAACTATCATCCGCTAACGATTTACGATTTCTAGGAATAAGGAGCCGAGCACCATGGCACAGAGCACTTCTTCTACCGACAAGCAGCCGCTGATCGAGCTCAAGCACGTCGATAAGCACTATGGCGACCTGCACGTTCTCAACGACATCAACCTGTCGGTCGACCGCGGCGAGGTCGTCGTCGTGATTGGCCCCTCGGGCTCGGGCAAGTCGACTATGTGTCGCACCATCAACCGCCTAGAGACCATCGACTCGGGCGAGATCTTCATCGAAGGCCAGCCCCTGCCACAAGAAGGCAAGGACCTTGCCCGCATGCGCGCCGAGCTGGGCATGGTGTTTCAGCAGTTCAACCTGTTCGCGCACATGACGGTGCTGCAGAACGTCATGCTGGGTCCGGTTGACGTGTTGGGCGTATCCAAGGAGGAGGCTCGCGAGCGCGCCATGGACCTGCTGGGTCGCGTGGGAGTGGCCGAGCAGGCCGACAAGGTGCCCGCGCAGCTCTCGGGCGGCCAGCAGCAGCGCGTGGCCATCGCCCGCTCGCTCGCCATGCAGCCCAAGGCCATGCTCTTTGACGAGCCTACGAGTGCCCTCGATCCCGAGATGATCAACGAGGTGCTCGAGGTCATGGTTCGCCTGGCCCAGCAGGGCATGACGATGATCGTCATCACGCACGAGATGAATTTTGCCCGCCGTGTAGCCGATCGCGTCGTGTTTATGGCCGACGGCCAGATCGTGGAAACCGGCACGCCTGACGAGTTCTTCGACCATCCCCAGACCAAGCGCGCCCAGGACTTCCTCAACTCCATCAAGGGTCACTAATCTAATTACCGCGCGGAGCGCATCCATCAGTAGCATTTGCGCCACGTCGCCCGCTCGCCATGTCCATCCGGATTCGAAAGTTACACCTATGATCGGAACTCGCACTTCATCGTCCTACACCCCGCATGTCGACGTCGCCCCCACCGACCGCCCGCTTATCCTCGTCGCGCCGCGTTGGGAAGATGCTAAGCCGTTTTTGAGCGAGACGCTCTCCCCCAACGAGGAGATCGCCAGCGTCTTTGTCGATGCCATCCTTGCCGCCGGCGGTCTGCCGCTGCAGATGTCCATCACCGAGGACATCGAGGTCATCCGCCATTACGTGAACATCGCCGACGGCATCGCCATCCCCGGCGGCCCCGACGTCAACCCCAAGCGTTGGGGCGATGAACGTCCCTACGACCCCACCCTTTGCTGCGAGATCCGCGATCGCTTTGAGTTCAAGCTGGTCAACGAGGTGCTTCGCGCCAAGAAGCCGCTCTTTACCACCTGCCGTGGCACGCAGCTGCTAAACGTCGCCACCGGCGGTACCCTGTGCATGGATGTGCCGAGCCTGGGGGCGCGCGAGGGCCGCACGCAGTGGCGCCACACCCACGTGCTCAACGACCCCGTGCACCCCGTCGAAGTCGTGCCGGGTTCGCTCCTGGAGCGTGCACTCGGCGGTCACAGGCTCATCCAGACCAACTCGGCGCACCACTGCTGCGTCGACCGCCTTGGCAAGCACACGCGTCTGGTCGCACAGGCGACCGACGGCGTGCCCGAGTGCATCGAAGTCGAGGGCCAGCCCTTCTGCCTGGGCGTGCAATGGCACCCCGAGTACACCTGGCAGACGCTCGAGACCGACTTTAACCTGTGGAAGTCGTTTGTCGAGGCAGCGGCAAAGGTTAAGCAGGCTCGCTAAACTCGCAGACAGTACAACAGATAAGGGCGCCCCGCCGGCCACATGGTCCGACGGGGCGCCCTTTTATGTCTACATCAACGGACTCTGGGCGGCACAAGGCCTGCAAGCCCTTACTCAGCCGCCTCACGCAGCGCCGACATCGTGGCCGCATACTGCTGTCGCAGCGCGTGCATCCCATCGCGAGCACCGTCAACCGTATCGGCATTGCGCAACGCCTCGGTCACCACGACCGCCGGCTCGTACAGGTTGTCGAATCCCAGGTTCTGGCTCACGCCCTTCAGCGTGTGCACAGCCATAAACGCACCCTCGGCGTCTCCTGCCGCCATAGCGGCCTCGAACTTGTCCATGCTCTCGTCATCCAAGAACTTGAAGGCAAAGCGGGCGAGCATCTCCTCGCCCATCAGCCGAACGGATGCGCCATCGTAATCGGCGCCGATCTTCTCATACGCTTCACGCATGGAAATCATGGACGAAAACTCCTTTGGTCAAACTAAATCGTGGGAAACGCGACGACGTCGGCGGGGCGCGCCAGCGTTTCGGCAATACGGTCTTGCACCTCGAGCAGGCAGTCGAGCAGCAGCGGGTTAAACTGACCGCATTTGCCATCCAAAATCATCTGGATTGCCTCCTGGTGCGGGATGGCATCCTTGTACACGCGCACGCTCGTGAGCGCATCGTATACGTCGGCCACCGAGACAACCTGCGCGGCAATGGGGATATCGTCGCCCTTGAGGCCATCGGGGTAGCCCTTGCCGTCCCAGCGCTCGTGGTGCCAGCGCGCGATCTGGTATGCGTACTCCAACAAGGGATTGCCGGCATGCTGACGGCCCAGCTCAAGCAGCATATCGGCGCCGAGGGTGGTATGCGTCTTCATGATCTCGAATTCCTCGGTCGTCAAGCGTCCGGGCTTGTTGAGAATCGCATCGTCAATCGACATCTTGCCGATATCATGCAGCGCCGAGGCCATGGCGATCGTAGAGCGCTGTTCGTTGTCGAGTGGGAACTTGTCGCTGCGCGACACTAGGCAACCCAGCAGCAGCTCGGTCAGCTTTTCGATATGCGTGACGTGCAGGCCACTCTCGCCGTTGCGGAGCTCCATGACGCCGGCCATGATATCGATGAGCATGCGGCTGTTCTTAACGCGCTCGTTGTACTGCTGAGACAACAGGTTTGTCAGGCGACGCTGCTTGGCGTACAGGCGAATGGTGTTGCTTACACGGCGGCGCACGACGCGCGCGTCGAACGGGCGGTTGATGTAGTCCGAGGCGCCCAGCTCGTAGGCGCGCAGCACCACGTCATCGGAATCTTCGCTCGAAATCATGATGACCGGCAGGCCATCGATGGCCGTATGGCGCGGAAGCTCGGCCAACAACTCAAAGCCGTTCATGCCCGGCATGACGATATCGAGCAGCACGAGCGATAGTTCATCGCCATAGCGGTCGGCCATATCGAGTGCCGTGCGACCATTGTCCGCCTCCAGGATGCGGTACTCGTCCTTAAGCATCTCGTTGAGGATGGCACGGTTCATCTCGGAGTCATCGACGATAAGTACCGAGGGTTTTTTGCTTTGGAAGGTCTCGATCGAATCGCTATCCGTCACGACCGTGCCGGGCTTTACCTTGGCGTGGCTCAAAAGCTGGACCGCGCGGCTTACGCCCTCATCAATCGCCTCGCCATTAATGCGAACGCCGCCTACGCATGCCGACAGGCTGACGTGCTCATGGCCCGGGACAATCGTGGCATGAACGGCGTCGGATACATGGCGCAGGCGACGGGCGAAGTCATCGGAGGGGATATTGGGCATAACAGCCACGAACTTGTCGCAGCCATAGCGCACGAGCTCGTCGGTCGAGCGAATACCGCCGCGAATAGCTGCCGCTACGGCACCGAGCGCGAGGTCACCGGCATGGCGACCGCATGTGTCGTTGAAGACCTTAAAGTCATCGAGGTCGATCATCGCCACGCCGGCGTTCATGCGGGCGCTACGAAGCTTTTCCTCGTAATAGCGGCGATTACGAACGCTCGTCAGCACATCGGTGTAGACGAGATCCTCTTCTGCGGCCTCCTGCTCGCTAGTCGGACGCACCATCAGCAAAACGTGAGGCTCGCCCTCGACCGTCATGGGACGTACGCGAGCACGGTACTCGACGCCATCGTTCAGCAGCTGCTCCGACAGTTCATCAGAACCTGCCATGGCCTCAAGACTCGACTGGCGCAGGCAAGGACACCGATCACCGGCAAGCAGGCAGCTGCGTTCGCTCTTGACCTGATCGGCCGACAGCAGACGCACCACGGGGTAGATCTTCGCGGCGCGGGCCACCTCGGCGGCAGCCTCTTCGTCGGTTAGATTGGCCTCGTGATTATTGAGCATATGGGGCCCTTTCGGTCGTTGCTCTTGCTGGCAATAGGTATTAAACGGTACAAGGTTAACATCTCGTTGATGCAGGTAAGCACGTGAATGCCGTTACATTTTCATGACTTGGCGGACGGTGTGTTTGGAGCTGTGGGCGCGAGGTTTTGGGGGTATTTGTTAACACCACCGAAACGCTTGCGAGTGGGTTGGCGCGACTGCTACGACCCCAGGATTCCGCGGACGGCCTGGGCCGCCGGCGCCGGGCGATCGCGCAGGCCGTTATGCGCTCCAGGAATCGTCACGAGCGGGCAGTTCAGGAGCTCTGCAGCCGCTCGCGTGCCCGCCTCGCGGGTCGTGCTAATCGAAAGCTCGCCCAAGAGCACGGCCGCCATGGCCTTTGATGCGCAAACGCGGTCCCAATCGGGAACGTAAGTCATGTTGATCCCGTATTCGTTTGCCATGAAGCTACGCCCGTTGCGCAGGGCGTGCTTGGCTTCCGCCTCGGTTGTCCTGGGGGCTTCGGGGTCTTGGTCACCGATGGCGCCCAAGAAGACCCTCAACGCCCTCGAGACCTTCCCCGCCTCAATCATCTCGAGCAAAACCGGGGCCGCACCCAGACCGACGCCCTCACCTGTCACGGCGGGCTCGTGCAAAATCGCGCGCGAGACGACGGCAGGGTTTGCACGGAGAAGCTCCATGGCCACCAGCGTACCGGCGCTATGCGCGAGCACGTTTGCCGGAGCGCCGGCGTACTCGATGACCGCTTGCAGGTCGGCGGCCTGGGTTGCGAGGTCATAGCGGCCGTCCGCCGCATCGCCGCTCTCGCCGCAGCCGCGGCGGTCGTAGGTAATTACGCGGTAGTCGCGGCTGAGCTCGCGAGCGATGGCGTCAAAAAACACGCCATCGACGCAGGCGCCGTGCACGCATATCAAGGCAGGGGCATCGGACGATACGTCCGGGCCGGCATACTCACGACAGGCAATCGCGGTGCCCGCATTCTCAACCGTAAATTCCATGTTGTGTCCCCATCATCAATGCTCATCCAGGCGCACGCCAGCGGCTCCGGACGGGCCCTCATCGTCTTGTGCTTTGTTAACAGATTAACTGTACCCGACTCGAAACCTTTCATGCCGCGCCATCGAGGACGGAGTGAAAAATCGAGACCCGTAAAGCACAAGCCCGAACCACGCATTGGCGGCGATGCTATGCTTAAAGCCAACTGTCTTGAGGAGCATATGCCTATGTCTACGTTTTTGAATGCCAGCCCCATCTTTGGGCCCGTCCGCAGCCGTCGCCTTGGCCTGTCGCTGGGCGTCAACATGATGCCCGCGAGCGGTAAGATTTGCACGTTTGACTGCATCTATTGCGAGAACGGCTTTAACGGCGAGCGCCCGTGCCATGAGCCGTATAACACGGCCGCCGTGGTGCACGACGCGCTCGAGGCCAAGCTGCGCGAGATGGCGGCCGAGGGCGAACTGCCCGATGTGATCACGTTCGCTGGCAACGGCGAACCCACCGCCGCACCGGAGTTTCCGCAGGCCATTGCCGGCGCCGTCGCGCTCCGCGACGAATTGGCACCGAACAGCAAGATCGCTGTGCTCTCCAACGGCACACGCGCCGATCGCCCCGAGGTGCACGATGCGCTCATGATGGTCGACGACAATATCCTTAAGCTCGACACCGTTGAACCGGCGTTTATCCAGCTGCTCGACCAGCCCGTCGGCCCCTACGACGTTGAGCACCAGATCGAGACGTTCGCGAGCTTTGACGGCCGCGTCATTATCCAGACGATCTTTTTGACTGGCGAGTATCAGGGCAAGTCCATCGATAACACCGGCGAGGAATACGTTGGCCCTTGGCTCGCCGCGCTCGAGCGCATTCGCCCGCAGGAGGCGACCATCTACACCGTGGCGCGCGAGACGCCGGTCGCTGGCCTGGCCAAAGCGGCGCCCGAGCTCCTCGACGCCATCGCCGCACGCGTTGAAGCCCTCGGCATCCCCTGCCAGGTGAGCTACTAGCTGGCGACCAGCGTGGGCTATACTAGCTGCGGATGAAAGGAAGTTAGCCATGTTTGACAAGGGACCCGTGCCCGGCCGCAACGACGCCTGCTGGTGCGGCAGCGGCAAGAAATATAAGAAATGTCACAGCGCCTTCGACGAGCGCCTCGAGCGCCTGTGGGAGGAGGGCTGGAACGTCCTGCCCCGTACGCTCTACAAGACGCCCGCCGACATTGAGGGCATCAAGCGCTCGGCCGCCATCAACGTGGGCGTGCTCGATTACGTGGGCGAGCACATCGCCGCGGGCATGACCACCAACCAGATCGACCAGATGATCTACGACTACACCGTCGAGCACGGCGGCACGCCGGCCGACCTCAACTACGAGGGCTACCCCAAGAGCGTGTGCACCTCGATCAACGATGTGGTCTGCCACGGCATCCCCTGCGACACGGATGTGCTGCACGAGGGCGACATCATCAACGTCGACTGCTCCACGATCCTGGACGGCTACTTTAGCGACTCGAGCCGTATGTTCTGCATCGGCGAGGTCTCGGCCGAGCGCCAGCGCCTGGTCGATGTCACTCGCGCCAGCGTGGAGGCAGGCCTTGCCGCCGTCAAGCCGTGGCTGCCACTGTCCGTCATGGCCGAGGCCGTGCAAAAGACGGTCGAGGACGCCGGCTTTAGCGTGGTGCGTGAGTACGGTGGACACGGTATTGGCAAGGAGTTCCACGAGGACCCGTTTGTGGGCTTTACCACCGAGGCGCCCGATGTGGACACCATCATGGTGCCGGGCATGGTCTTTACCATCGAGCCCATGGTCAACGCCGGAGCGCCCGACATTAAAATCAGCAAGGGCGACGGCTGGTGCGTGCGCACCAAGGACGGCAGCGACTCCGCCCAGTGCGAGGTACAGCTGGTCGTGACCGAGGATGGTTACGAGCTGCTGAGCTGGTAGCCGCACGTACGCCGGATGCTGGCGGGCACGCCCGTCCTGCATCCGGCGTTTTGTTTGAACGTTTTGCCCGATAAAACCTGCCAAAATAAACCTGTCCCTTTGTGGCAGGTTGAGCGGAGAGGACTGCTTGTGAACATCCTGGTTTTGCTGCCCGTCAACGACCGTCATCGCGCAATTCTTGAGTCGAGCGCTCCGGGCGAGGACTTTATCTATACGAGCGCCGACGCCGTCACGCGCGAGCAGGTCGCCGATGCCGACGTAATCCTGGGCAACATCAACCCCGCCATGCTCACGGCGTGCGAGCATCTCCAGCTGTTGCAGCTGCAGAGTGCCGGCTACGACGACTACCTTGCCTCCGGCACCGTACCGGCCGAAGCAAAGCTCTCCTGCTCGGTGGGCGCCTACGGACAGGCCGTGAGCGAGCATATGTTTGCCATGGTCCTTGCCATGATGAAGCGCCTGCCCGGCTATCAGGACCTGCAGCGCAAGCATCGCTGGGAGGATCTGGGGCCGGTCACCTCACTCAAAAATGCCAATGTGCTGGTGCTGGGCGCGGGTGATATCGGCGGGCACTTTGCCACGCTCTGCCGCAGCATGGGCGCACATGTCCGCGGCATCAAGCGCCATCCGCTCGTCTACCCCATCGTGTTTGAGGACATGGACGGCATGGACGCCCTGCCCGAGCGCCTCGCCGAGGCCGACGTCGTCGCGTCCTTTATGCCCAGCACGCCCGAGACCCGCGGTCTTGCGAATGCCGAGTTCTTTGCCGCGATGAAACCGGGCACCTTCTTTGCCAACGGCGGTCGTGGCGACCTCGTGGTTGCCGACGACTTGGTTGCCGCCCTTGAGTCGGGGCACCTTGCCGGCGCCGCGGTCGATGTCACCGATCCCGAGCCGCTGCCCGAGACAAGCCCGCTGTGGGATGCGCCCAACATGCTCATCACGCCGCATGTCTCCGGCTGGTTCCACCTGGCAGCCACGCTCAACAACGTCGTCGACATCGCCGCGGAGAACCTGCGTCACCTGCAGGCCGGCGAGACCCTTCGCTGCTGGATCGAACATTAGGGTTCCGCCGTTCTAACGAACGGCGGAACGGTCGACGCTGCGAGCCCGTCTGGACGGCAATCTGCCTTTCAACTTCGGCGGCATGACCAGAAGGTCAATGCCGCCTTGTTTCAAGGCACCTTGCTCGCCCAGACGGGCTCTCGCTGACTTTTGTTCTACCTGCGGGGTCTGGCTGGTTTTGGCTTTGTCTGGGAACACTCGCTAACTATTATTCGGCCAGTGAGATTTAGAGCAATTAAAGCGTTGTTAGATAGTTTCTTGCGTCTTCTACACTCATTGCTGCGACGGGTGCGTGTGAACAAAGCTTGACATCGTTGGTGACCAGTAAATCTGCTTGGGCGCGTATCGCTGCCGCAATGATTAAATCGTCTTCGTAATCGTTATGGAGCTCGCGCTGTTTGCTCGCCATCCATATGTCGCTCAGGTCACAGGGCACCGGCGTTGCAATTTGTGACAGCACGTCGAGACAGTCCCATGCAAGTGACGTCGCTGCGGCAACGGCATCTTGAGAAAGCGAGCCATGCTCTCGTCGATACCATGCCTTGTGTTCACTCGAAATCAAATAGAACAGGTCCTTCGATGATGTTGCTGCATACAGCAGCTCAACCTGTACCGCACACGCATCGCGCAAAAAATCAATCGCCGCCGAGCGTCCGCGCCTTGAAGGAATGAAGTAATCAAGCCATACGTTGGTATCGACCAAAATGCGTTTTGGGGCCTCACTCATACAACCAGCCCATCTCCTCGCCATAGCGATCCGCATAGGCATTCCGTTTGAGCTCTTCATCGCCCGAGGGCTGCGCCTTAGCCAAGTCGATTCCCGACTCACGGCAGGCGGTGATAAACAGTTCTGAACCTTGATCGATGAGCTCGAGCTTGCGTTTGGCAGCCTTCTCGCGCTCGCGTTGCTCCGCTCGGGCTCGATCGGGCGAAAGGATGTCCTGGAGCACGCCGGGCCGATCAGCCAGAGATGCCGCAAGTTGCCAGAGCGCACGCACCGCTTGGCTCGGTGTCATGCCGGCGCTGGAGAGAGCGGCGTCCCCACTCCTTTTAAGATCGGCATCGAGACGTACGTTGATCTGAGCGGCTGTTGTGGTCATGATCCCTCCTTAATACTTTAAGATTATCATAGAACTCTATGGTAGATACGTAAAGCATGTATAGCATTTATTAGCATTGGCCGTACTCTGTACACAAAAAGCCGCCGAGGTATACTGCACCTCGGCGGCTACGCATCACCGGTCTAGTTCGGTTTCACCATTTGCATTTGCCCAGATAAAACCTGCCAAAGTAAACCTGTCCCTATTTGGCAAGTTTTAGAGCTCTACGCTTTCGGCGCCGTTGATGGTTAGGTTGCGCTCGTAGAAGGCGGTGAGGGCGCGGATGGCGTACATGACGTCGCGCACGCCGCCGGTCTCGTAGCTCGAGTGCATGGCCAGCTGCGGCAGGCCCACGTCTACGGCGTGCATGCTTGCCTGCATATTGGACAGGTTGCCCAGGGTGGAACCGCCGGCCATGTCGCTCTTGTTGGCGAAGGCCTGCGTGGGCACATCGGCGTCGTCGCAGATGGCCTGGAACACTGCGCGGCTAAAGGCATCGGTGCAGTAGTGCTGGTTGGCGGCTTCCTTGATGACGATACCGCCGTTGAGCACGACCTGGTTGCGGGCGTCACACTTCTCGGCATGATTGGGATGCACGGCATGCGCATTGTCGCAGCTCACGAGCATCGAGGCGGCAAGCGCACGGTGGTACGACTCGTCATCGAAGCCCAGCGATCCATTGATGCGGCGCAACGCGTCGGCCAAGAACGTCGACATGGCGCCCTGCTTGGTCTCGGAGCCAACCTCCTCGTTATCGAAGCAGCAGAAGACCGAGACATCGTGCGCGTTCTCGGCACCCAAAAATGCCTGTAGCGAGGTATAGGCGCAGGCCAGGTCATCGAGCTTGGGCGTCGAGATAAACTCGTCGGCCCAGCCCCAAATACGCGCATCCTGACGATTGACCAGGAACAGGTCGCGGCCCAGGATCTGCTCGGGCTCAACGTCCAGTTCGTCAGCGATCAGGGCATCGAAGTCGCCCTGCTTAAGCTCGCCGGCGCTGATGAGCGGGCAAAGGTCGATGGCTCGGTTGGGAGCAAAGCCCTCGTTGACGCCGCGGTTCATGTGGATAGCAAGACTCGGAATGATAGCGACTTCGCGCTCGGTGGCGAGCAAGCGACTCTCAATGCGGTCACCCTCGCGCACCAGTACGCGACCCGCGAGCGCCAGCGGGCGATCGAACCAAGTGTAGTCGATCATACCGCCGTAGGCCTCGGTGTTCAGGCGCAGCGTCTCGCCCGCACCGTCAAGCTCGGGCACGGCCTTGACCTTAAACGTCGGCGAATCGCTGTGCGACGCCGTGAGCTGAAAATGGTAGTCGCCGGCAACGCCGTCCTCACCCCACGTCGCGGCCAAGTCCTCGCCCACCTTAAAGGCGATAACGCTCGAGGTGTTGCGCTGCGTGTAATAACGCCCGCCCGGCTCGATATCCCACGCCGCGTTCTCGGGCAGGTAGGTAAAGCCCGCCTCGTCGAGTTCGGCCATAATGGTCGCCGCCGTATGGAACATGCTGGGGCATGCCTCGATAAAGTCGATGAGGTCGTTGGCGGCCTCGATATCGTCGGCCGTCACGTGCGCGCGCTCGGGCGCTTCCTGATCCGTCATGCTCTCCCCTTTCGCTGGGTTGATGGTCCCCTCCAGCATACCCCCGCCGTGCCAGTGCCGTGCCTTTCATTCCATGGTTAATCTCGCGCCGCTCACCAAGTTGAACCGCTGCGCCCGCGCACCTTTTGCGACAATTACGCTAACAGGACGAGAGGAGCCGTCATGAAACCACGTAACATTGCCATCGCCTGCGGTGTCGCGGGAGTCGCCGTCGGCCTTGTCGCTGCCGCCGGCATCGTTTACCGCAAGCAAATCGAGTCCGCCGCGTCGCTCAAGCGCTTGACCGACTATGCGGATGGCTATGACCTGTACGCAATCGACATCGCCTACGATTACGATCTCGACCGCATCATTGCCGCCGATGTGCGCGGCGATCAAGCCTACATCGATGCCGTGGTGGCTCAGGTGCTGCCCGGCGTTCCGGCGCATGTTCAGGCACCGCAGTTTGCCTGCAGCGCCTTTGCCGCCGCGGATGCCGAAGGCCGCGTGCGCACCGGCCGCAATTACGACTTTAAGGACGACACCTCGGCGCTGCTGGTGCGTAACCACCCGCGCGACGGCTATGCTTCCATCGGGTTTGCGGCCCTCAACAACCTGGGCGCCAACACTCCGCTCGACTCCGTCGCCGGACGCGCCGCGGCGTTGATGGGCCCCTTCGCCCAGCTCGACGGTGTTAACGAATGCGGTGTGTCCATTGCCGTGCTCACCCTGGATTCCAAACCCTGTGACCAGGACACGCAGCGCCCCGTTATCAACACCTCGCTCGCTATCCGTCTGGTGCTCGATCGCGCCGCCACCACGCAAGAAGCCGTCGACCTCCTTTCTGCCTACGACATGCACGCCATGGCCGGGCGCGATTATCACTTCTTTATCAACGACGCCACCGGTGACGCGCGCGTGGTGGAGTGGGATCCGCGCGATCCCGACCGCGCTTTCAAGGCAACGCCCGTGCGCCAAGTCACAAACTTCTATGCCTGCTACGAGGACGAGGTGCTCCCCAACCAAAAGAATGGCGAGCTGGGCCACGGCAAGGAGCGTGCCATCGCCATCGCCGATGCACTCGATACCCATGCTGGCGCCCAAGATGAGGCGGTCGCATGGAAGGCCCTGCGCGCGGCAGCCCAAGAGCCCAATCCAGAGGACATTACAAGCAACACGCAGTGGTCGGTCGTCTTTGACAACACCGAGCCCGCCGCCGCCATTACGCTGCGCCGCCACTGGGGCGACGTCGACGCCTTCGCGCTGTAAGGAGCTGTGCCCGCCCGCCTTACGCTCACCTGACGTTGCTTACATTTCTATACATTTGAGCTAACACGTTTTACCCCCGCATCAACAGTGTGCGGGGGTAAACTTATGCGCATGTTATAACTTGCCCGGAAGGATTCATCATGCTTAGGATCGGTCTTCTTACCAGTGGCGGCGACTGCCAGGCGCTCAACGCCACCATGCGCGGCATCGTCAAAACGCTTATGACCAATAGTGCAGAGCCTATCGAGATCTATGGTTTTGAGGACGGCTACCAGGGCCTTATCTACAGCAGGTTCCGCGTCATGACGCCCGCCGATTTCAGCGGCATCCTCACCCGCGGCGGCACTATCCTGGGTACGAGCCGCACACCGTTCAAGCGTCTGGACATTCCCGAGGCCGACGGCGTCGAGAAGGTGCCCGCGATGGTTCACACCTATCACAAGCTGCAGCTCGACTGCCTGTTTATGCTGGGCGGTAACGGCTCCACCAAGACCGCCAACCGCCTGCGCCAGGAGGGCCTCAACGTTATCGCTCTGCCCAAGACCATCGATAACGACACCTGGGGCACCGAGATGACGTTTGGCTTTACGAGCGCCATCGACGTCGCCACCAAGTGCATCGATGACATCCACACCACCGCTTCGAGCCATGGTCGCGTGTTCGTCATCGAGATCATGGGCCACAAGGTCGGCTGGATTCCATTGTACGCCGGCGTTGCGGGCGGTGCGGACGTCATCCTGATTCCCGAGATCCCCTACGACATGGATAACGTCATCAAGACCATCGAGCACCGCATGGAGACCGGCAGCCGCTTTACCATCGTGGCCGTCGCCGAGGGTGCCATCTCCAAGGAGGACGCGGCGCTGCCCAAGAAGGAGTACAAGAAGAAGCTCGCCGAGCGCACGAGCCCGTCGATCGTCTACGACATTGCCAAGGAGATCGAGGCCAAGACCGGTCGCGAGACCCGCGTCGCCATCCCCGGTCACACGCAGCGCGGCGGCCAGCCCGACGCCCAGGACCGAATCTTTGCGACCCAGTGCGGTGTCGAGGCGGCACTCGGCTGCCTGCGCGGCGAGTTTGGCTACATGATCGCCCTGCGCGACGGCAAGATGTGCCACATGCCGCTCGAGGAGGTCGCCGGCAAGCTCAA